>CAMHMM010000068.1 GCA_946186215.1 uncultured Ruminococcus sp.
GGCCTTTTGAGCCACATCCGCATCGGTCATAAAGCATTTGCATTCACAGCCATGCCTTGCAAGAGCGGCTTTGTTTATCCCTGCCGCCGCCATATTGGTATCGGTGACAAATGTACAGCCGTCGTTTATCGCTGCAAGCGCAAGCTTTACTGCATCCTGTGAAAAATATAGATTATCCGCATAGTCAAAGTCTGCGGTGGTGTGTATCGCCCGCATTATCACGGGAAGCTGCTCCGGTGGAAATGTTCTGTCGCCCAGCTCCTGCCGTATTATCTCAAAGCTTCGTTTTTCTATCTCGTCAGGTCTGAGAAATTCGGTCATATTCCCTCCTCGATGATCCTGTAGAGCATATCCGTGTCGGTGTTTTTTCTGAGAGAATCCGCCGCGGCATCCAGTGCTTTGTCAAGATAAGCTGTTCTGTCAGTACCCTTTTCTTCAAGGCGAAGTCCCTTTCTTTCATACAGTGCAGACACAAGGGCTTGTGAAACGCCCTTTTCATCAAATATACCGTGGATATAGCATCCTGCCGCATCTCCGATGATACTGCCGCCGATATCGGTAAGGGCGCTGTCATCATCTGTCTGCCCCATGTGTACCTCATAGCCGTGAAAGGCATATCCTGAAAGACAGGAGAAAAAACCGTCAAGCTTTTTGAAGCATCCGTTCACGCGGACAGTTTTTTTATCCGCTCCGAATGAAGTCTCGGCATCAAATATACCCAGTCCCGCAGCAGTGCCGCCGCCCTCTGCGCCGTCAGTGTCGCGTATGACCTTTCCCATTATCTGGTAGCCGCCGCATATCCCGAATATGGGCACATTCAGCCTGCGGCAGCGCATTATCTGTTCAGCCATGCCGCTTTCACACATCCAGCGCATATCCGCCATTGTGCTTTTCGTGCCGGGAATTATTATCATATCTGGTATCATTAGCTGGTCGGGCGCGGAAACGAATCTCACGCTCACGCCGCTGTATTGTGTGAATACATCTGTATCGGTGAAGTTTGATATCCTCGGCAGGCGGATAACGGCAATGTCTATCACTCCGGTGTTGCTTTGTTTGCTGAGCCTTTCGGAAAGACTGTCTTCATCATCGAGCCTGTTGGGGATAAAAGGGATCACTCCCAGCACAGGTCTGCCGCATTTTTTCTCGAGTATGTCTATCCCATCGCTGAAAAGGGATATATCACCTCTGAAACGGTTGACATACATTCCCTTTACATAAGCCTGTTCATCCTTATCAAGCAGAGAGAGGGTGCCGTAGAGTTGTGCAAATATGCCGCCGCGGTCTATGTCTCCTGCAAGTATCACAGGGGAACCGGTCATTTTGGCGATACCCATATTGACGATATCGTTTTTTTTGAGATTGAGCTCTACCGGACTTCCTGCGCCCTCTATCACAATATATTCGTATTTATCCGCAAGCGAGCGGTAGGCCGCCATTATCTCAGGGATCAGTTCGGTCTTGTGTTTGAAATACTCGGCTGCACGCATATCAGCGCGTACCTTTCCGTTTACGATCACCTGAGAGCCCTTGTCGGTCGTGGGTTTGAGCAGTATCGGGTTCATTTCGGCAGAGGGCTCTATGCCTGCGGCGAAGGCCTGCAGTGCCTGTGCCCGACCTATTTCACTGCCGTCGGGCGTTACATAGGAATTGAGTGCCATATTCTGGGATTTAAAGGGTGCGCAGGAATGGCCGTCCTGCTTCAACATCCTGCATATGGCGGCGGTGACATAGCTTTTACCCGCTCCGGACATCGTTCCCTGTATCATAATAGCCTTAGCCATGTATGCACTCCTTTAATGCGCGTATCAGCCGCATATTTTCTTCATGTGTCCGCACGGCGATGCGGTAGTGTTTTTCGGAAAGAGTATCCCTGCAGCAGCGTATCATTATGCCGTGCTTTAAAAGTCTTTCATCGAGTCCCGCTTCTGCACGGAATAGTATGAAATTCGCATCGGATGGAAAATATGTGATCTCCAGATCATCAAGACAATGCTGCATTTCTTCACGCAGCAGAGCTATCTCTGATGCTGTATCATTTATCATATAGGCGTGATCGGCTGCGGCGATGCCTGCTGCCTGTGCAGGTACGGAAACGCTCCAGCACTGCCCGTTTTCGCGTACTGCCGCTGCTGTATGTTCATTCCCGAAAAGGGCGTAGCCCAGCCGCAGTCCGGGTATGGCGAATATTTTGGTAAATGCTTTAAGGCAGATACAGCTTTCTGTCATGATATTCTTTACAGCTGTTCTTTTTTCGGGCAGAACAAAGTCCATGAAGCATTCATCACACACAAGAGTTGTATTATTCGCTGTGCATTTTTCTGTGAGCTTTGCTTTCAGATCACGCGGAAATACTCTGCCTGTGGGATTGTTTGGATCACATATAAAAACGATATCCGTGTCCTGTTCTATAAAATCCAACAGGTCATCTTCGGGCATAAATCCCGTTTCCTCACGAAGGTGGTATTTGCATATCAGGCAGTTTGCTTCCTTCAGTGCTTTTTCATATTCGGTAAATGTTGGAGAGAGAAGCAGCGCTTTTTCAGGCTTTAGTGTATGCACGATGCGGTAGATAAGGTCGGCTGCGCCGTTGCCGCAGACTATTTTTTTGGGGGCTTCTCCTTCATAACCGCTGATGCGCTGTACAAGCTCCGTGCAGTCGGGATCGGGGTAGCAGCTCCACATATCGGCGGATGCAATGACTGCATCTTTTATAAAACTGTTTTCAAATGGGGATATATTAGCGGAAAAATCGAGGACAGTCTTATTTTTGTATATATTCCCGCCGTGAGTGTTCATAGCAGCCCTCCTATGAATGCTCTTATTATGCAGCCGGGTATCAGCATGAGAAATGATGTGAGGTACATGAGCCTGTTTGCCCTTTTTATGTCGTCAGCCTCGATCTCGCGGTCATCATCGCCGATATACGGCTTTTGTACCAGCTTTCCCGAATAGACAGCATCTCCCGCAAGGCGTATGTGCAATGCTCCTGCACATACGGATTCAGTCTGTGCGGAATTGGGGCTTGCGTGCTTGCGGCGGTCGCGCTTCCAGATGCGAAATGCGTTTTTACCGTCAAGGTTCAGCAAGAAAGCGGACAATATCATAAATAATGCAGTGAGCCTTGATGGAATGAAATTCATTACATCATCAAAGTGTGCGGCAAAGCGGCCGAGATCGATGTATTTTTCATTCTTGTAGCCGATCATGGAGTCCATAGTATTGACCGTTTTATAGAGCATACCGCCTGCCGCTCCGAACAAAGCCATATAGAACAATGGTGCTGTCACGCCGTCAGAGGTGTTTTCCGCCACAGTTTCCACCGCCGCACGGATGATGCCCTTTTCATCGAGAACAGATGTGTCGCGTCCGACTATCATTGAAACTGCTTTTCGCGCGCTCTCTGTGTCGCACTTTTCTGCCGCGGTGTAAACCTTCATGCTTTCATTCCGCAGACAGCGTGCCGCCAACATATAGCAGGTAAGTATCGTTTCGGCTATGATCCCCGCGATAAGATGTATCTTGTAGCAGATGAGAAGTATAATAACAGCTGCCGAAACCGTTATCAGCGGTACGGCAAGTGCCAGAACGGTACCGCTTTTTCTGAGGTCGACGGCCTTCCGTGCCTTCTTTTCCGCATAGGCGATAAGACTGCCCACAGCTCGTATCGGGTGCGGGATATTATACGGGTCTCCCACGATGCAGTCGAGAATAAACCCCGCCGCCAGTGGTATTGCTGTGATCAGATTCATATCGTTTCAATTATGGTGATAATGCCGTTTTCATAGCTGCATGCATATCCGCAGCCGTTTTCTGCGGCATAGCTGAAATAATCCTTGTGAGGAACGGCAAAGCGTTCAAGTATGGCCATTATATTCCCGCTGTGAACTACGAATGAGATGTTTTCATAATTTTCAAGCCCGCTCATTATTCTGATAAATGCGCCGCATATCCTGTCTTTGTAATCAGTAGGAGCTTCACCGTTCGGAAAGGGCAGGGTGCCGCCGCTGTCTATCCATTTCTGATAGTATTCATCGCCGTTGAGTTCGTTGTAGTTCTTTCCCTCAAAATCGCCGAAATCACATTCTGTAAGAGCATTATCGGTGATCATCATTTTATCGGGATAAATTATTCCGGCAGTTTCCACACATCGCTTCATCTGACTGCACACAACGATATCGCAGTCGGGATAGGGCTTATCCAGACAGCTCCTGCCGTATTCGCTGAGGCTCTCATCGGTGCGGCTGATGTATCTTTTTTCTGCGTTTGACGGTGTTTGTCCGTGCCTTATAAAATTGATTCTCATAGTGTCTCCTTTATTGTCTGAGGAATACCGCAGGTGATCCTTATCACCTTATCTGCTCTTTCGGCTAATATGCAGCCTGCCATTCCCACCTGTTCACGCCATATGCGTTCTTCCTTTTTAATGGGGATTATCCCGCAGCCAATCTCGTCCATTATCACGATATCGGCATCAAGCTTTTTGGCAGTTTCGATAGGATCGGCGTTGTCTTTTATCTGCCTGCGGATAAACAGATGATATTCCGAGATGCACCCGATCTTATCAGGCAGTACTGCGATCTCCCCGCCGCGGATCATACTATTTTCGGATAGTCCGTACTGCTTTTTTACATATTCGGTTTTGCCCTGATATGCTCCGCCTGTAATTAGTATCATATTATACTCCGATCATATTGATATGGTCTGAAAGTATTGCCGCCCCAAGACATATGATCTCGCAAAGCTGCAAAGCCCAGCCCAGCACATCGCCTGTGATCCCGCCGAATTCCCTTTTTGCTTTTCTGGCACACAAAGTATATGTAAGAACTGCTGCAATAGTGCAGATGATGCCTGTTAATGGCTGTATATATATCATTGCGCCTGCACTCACGATCAGGAAAAAAGCGTCCATCCCTATGGTGATATTCCTGTGTGCAGGCTTTACAAAGCTTTGAAGTGCGCCTTCCTTTCGCGCGTTTCTGCAGATTACCGCAGATATCCCGCTGAGGCTTCTTGAAGTGATATACAAAAGTGCTGCGAGTATGATCATATCCATACCGTAATAATATAGCTTTTCAAAAAGTGCGAACTGCACAAGCAGGTATATTCCCGCCCACATGACAGCAAAGGAGCCGATATGCGGATCTGAGAGTATGGAAAGCTTTTTCTCCTTGTCGCCGAATGAGTTCAGTGCGTCTGTTACATCACAAAAACCATCAAAGTGTATACCGCCGCTGACTGCTATCGGCAGTATCACAGCTACTGCGGCAAATATCATACTGCCAAGTCCCGCAGCCGAACACGCAAGATACCACAGACACAGCAGCAGTCCCGTTACTGCCCCCACGAGAGGAAAAAATCCAAGAGAATATCTGCGGTTTTCTTCTTTCCATTCAGGAGAGGGAACGGGTATACGCGAATACATCGCAAAGGCGGAAAGCAGCGATCTCAGCATATTCTTTCTCCTTTCAGCGTGACGGGTATCCCATATACACATTCGGTGACATTGTCGGCAATTTCCGCAAGAAGTGAATTGAGTCTGCCCATATTTTCGATATAACTCATAGTTTCGGGAGAATATGTGATCCCGTCCGCGCCCACCTGTGAGGTCACGACAACAAGGTGTCCGGTCTGTACGGCAAGGTGTGATATGCCCTTCATTATCTTCCCTGTCACATCATCAGCAGGTGTTTCGGAAAACATTTCGTTTGCCAGAAGATTTGCGATGCATTCCAGCAGTATTCCGTCACAGCGGGGAACAGCAAGTGTTTCCAGATCAGTGTACCTTTCCACCGTGGTAAAGCCTTTGTTTTCACGCAGGCGGCGGTGGCGCTCTATGGTGCGGTAGGCTTCTTCGCCGAAGGGCTGCATCGTGGCAAGATATATCTTGCTGTCTGCTGTTTTAAGCAGACTTTCAGCATATCGGGAGCGGCCGCATTTTGAGCCGCCTGTTACAAGTGATATCATGATGAAAAGTCCCTGTACTGCTCGAGGTCTATTTCCCCGAAGGTGTGAGATGAATCATAAACCGAAAGAGCCGCGCGCAGAAGCGGTATGAGCATTACAGCCCCAGTGCCTTCACCAAGCCTCAGATTTGCATCTATCACGGGGGAGAGCCCTATCATATCAAGAAGCCCTTTTGAAGCAGGTTCATCGGAGCAATGGCTGGCAAGCATATATCCTGCTGTTTTTTCTTCCATCCGATATGCAGCAGCAGCTGCTGCTGCGGAAATCACTCCGTCGATCACAACGGGTATATGATATATCGCGCCGCCCAGGAAAAGCCCTGTCATTGCCGCGATCTCCAGACCGCTCACCTTACGCAGGATATCGAATGCATCGTTTCTATCAGGGGAGTTTATCTCTATTGCTTTGCGTACAGCAGCGAGCTTTCTTGCAAGTCCTTCATCGGAAAGGCCTGCTCCACGCCCTGTGAGGTATGCGGGATCTGTGTCAAGCATCACGCTTGCCATAGCTGCGGCTGCGGTAGTGTTCCCGATACCCATTTCGCCCGATACGATGATATCCGTGCTGTCTTTGAGCTCCATTACCGTATCTATTCCCGCTTTTATCGCTGCCTTGCACTGTTCGTGCGTCATTGCAGCGCCTGTGGTCATATCTGCAGTTCCGTAAGAAATCTTTTTATTTATCAGCTTATCTGAATCCACATCAGAGGCTATGCCCACATCAACTGCGACAACATCCACGCCAAGATTTTTTGCCATGGCGTTTATGTTCGAGCGTCCTTCTGCGATATCCTTTGCGCATTTAGCGGTAACTGAGCTGTCACACTGGGTCACACCTCTTGCCACAACACCGTGGTCGCCGCACATTATAACCGCTGTACATCTTGAAAGAGATATCTCTGCACTGCCCTTCATACCGGCTATGGAAGATATCATATCCTCAAATCTGCCCAGAGAGCGCAGAGGCTTGGCAATGCTGTTCCAGCGCATAACGGCAATGTGTTCCGCATTTTTATCCGTTTCGGTGATCAGCCTTATCCTGTCCATGTGATACACCATATTCCATGCATTTGATAATGAACCTTTCTGCTGTAGTGATATCGGAAAGAAAATTGAGATGAGGAAATCCCGCATAGTGCCTGTCACTTACATGGCAGCAGTCCCATTCTCTGCCGTCGGGTTTTACCGCGTGAAATCCGTTCCCGTTGTCTGTACTGTCATAATAATGAAATTCATGGGCTTTTATGCTTTCGCCATTTTTGCAGAGCAGGTTGTCGGTCTGTGCAGTCATGGTGATGTATCCGAAACGCACAAGACGGTCTGCCGAGCGAACTCTTCCATGAATAACTCCTGCCATTTTGAACAGTCCGTCTGCATCCATCTCATCATGAAGGTACATAAAGCCGCCGCATTCAGCGATATAGGGCAGCCCGTCGGATATACGGCTTCGTATGCTGTCAAGCATTGAATGATTTTCCGAAAGCTGTTTTGCATAAAGCTCCGGATATCCGCCTGTGAGTATAAGTCCGTCACATTCAGGAAGACGGCTGTCCCTTAACGGGGAGAAATATCTGATCGTACAGCCCATTTTCTCAAGAAGCTCCATACATTCCTCATATATAAAGCAGAAGGCCTCATCCCGTGAAACGGAAATAACAGGCGAGCCGATCTTTTTAATTTCGGGTGGCGTAAAGGCAGAAAGTACGGAATCCAGCGCAAGCAGCTTATCGAGGAGAATGTTTTCAGAAGCCGCCTCACCGATGACTTGCAGTTTATCCCTGATATCGTTTATACTGTCCGGAGTTACAAGTCCCAGCCGTCTGCTTTCCACCGATGGCAGTCCCGGCGGAAGACAGCCGAAATATGTCGTATCGTTTTCCCTGCACAGCCTTTGTGCAAGAGGTATCAGCTTTGGCGGCAAACGGTTGAAAATAAATCCCGCTATCCGGTTTGGGCGGTAGTGCAGAAAGCCGTTCATGACAGCACCTATTGAATCACTCATGCCGTTACAGTCGATCACTATTACAGCGGGAGTTTCGGTGATCATGGAAATATGATGCGCCGAGCCGTCATTGCCGTCATAAAATCCCATGACACCCTCGATCACGACAGTGCCCTTTTCGCGGCTTATCATGCAGTTTATCATATCAGGACTCAGCATAAATCCGTCAAGGTTATGGCATCGTACTCCCTGAACAAGCCTGTGGAACATTGGATCGATGTAATCAGGGCCGCATTTGAACGCTGTGACATCTCGTTGCTTTGCAAGCGCATGAAGTATGCCGCATACAACGGTGGTCTTGCCGCACCCGCTGTGTGTGCCTGCGATGATGAATTTATTCATGATGTCTGCCCTTTATTATAAATATTGGTGTGAGAGGTTCGAGCATCATGAGCCCCGCAATTGTTTTTGTGCGGTCTGCGTGTATCTGTGTCACATCACAGCCACCGTATTTTTCAAATGCGCTCACAGCCGCAGTAAGTGTGTCTATAGTCGCAGCATTTACAATTATATCCGCGCAGGGGTTCACACTGTATATATAGTTGATAATTTCTTCTGTTCTGTCGCCGCTGCCTCCGATGAATACCTTGTCGGGCGCGGGAAACTGCCCGAGAATATCAGGGCATTCTCCCGCTGCGGTGATGATATTGTCGCAGGAAAAACGGCGGGCATTA
>CAMHMM010000069.1 GCA_946186215.1 uncultured Ruminococcus sp.
AAATCCGAGGTAGTACCCAATCAGGTATCCCTCAAAACAAGACTTGCAGGGGATATTTATCTTAACACGCCTATCATCACATCCGCAATGGACACTGTCACAGAAGCAAGAATGGCTATCGCCATTGCCCGTGAAGGCGGCTGCGGAATAATCCACAAGAATATGTCCATCGAAAAGCAGGCTGATGAGGTCGATAAGGTAAAGCGTTCGGAGAACGGCGTTATTGTAAATCCTTTCTCCCTTACAGCTGACAAGACCGTTGCTGAGGCAGATCGTCTCATGGGCAAGTACAAGATCTCAGGCGTGCCTATAGTCGATGAAAAGGGCAAGCTGGTGGGTATCCTCACAAACAGGGATCTTCGTTTCCTTGATTCCTATGATATCCCCATCAAGGATGTTATGACACACGAAAATCTTGTGACTGCACCTGTGGGCACAGACCTTGGAGCAGCTCAGAAGATACTCAAGACACATAAGATAGAAAAGCTCCCCATTGTTGATGCCAACGGCACATTAAAGGGACTTATCACCATAAAGGATATCGAAAAGGCTGTCCGTTATCCCAATTCCGCAAGAGACAAGGGCGGAAGGCTCCTCTGCGGTGCGGCTCTGGGCATTACTCCCGATGTACTTGACCGTGCAAAGGCTCTCCTTGATGCACAGGCTGATGTACTCGTTCTTGATTCCGCACACGGCCATTCCATGAACATCTTTACCTGCATCGACAAGATCAAGAGCGCATATCCCGAGGCAGTGCTCATCGCAGGAAATATCGCAACTGCTCAGGCTGCTGAGGATCTTATCAAGGCCGGCGCTGACTGCATCAAGGTCGGCATAGGCCCCGGCTCTATCTGCACAACAAGAATCGTTGCCGGTATCGGCGTTCCTCAGATTACCGCTGTTTATGATGCGGCGTGTGTTGCTGCTAAATATGATATCCCCGTTATCGCAGACGGTGGTATCAAGTATTCAGGCGATATCGTCAAGGCTCTTGCAGCGGGTGCAAACTGCGTAATGCTTGGCTCTGTTCTTGCAGGCTGCGACGAGGCTCCCGGCGAGACCGAGATCTATCAGGGCAGAAGCTTCAAGGTATACAGAGGCATGGGCTCTCTTGCTGCTATGGCTAAGGGCTCATCCGACAGATACTTCCAGGAGGGCGCAAAGAAGCTTGTTCCCGAGGGCGTTGAAGGAAGAGTGCCCTACAAGGGACTGGTATCAGACACGGTATTCCAGCTTGTGGGCGGCATCCGTGCAGGTATGGGCTACTGCGGCTGTGCAGATATCCCCTCGCTTCATGAAAAGGCACAGTTTGTGCGCATAACAGGTGCAGGCCTGAAGGAATCTCATCCGCATGATATCTACATCACCAAGGAAGCTCCCAACTATTCCGTTCATGATTCATTCTGATAAAGTGCATCAAAACCCGATTTACATAGCAAAGGAGAATTGTTATGGATGTAAAGGCAATTATTGATCAGGTACTCGAAAAGGCAAAGAATGATCCTTCGTTTGCAGTGGATTTTGCAAAGGATCCCGTGAAGAAGATCGAATCCATTACAGGCATGGATCTTCCCGATGATCAGATCAATCCCGTTATTGACGGCATCAAGGCTAAGATTGGTGCATCTGTTACTCCCGATACGATAGCAGATGCTGTGAAGAATCTTGGCGGTCTGTTCGGCAAGCAGTGAGCGATGCTGACCTGAAAAGTGCATATGAGGAGCCGTTTATCCGAACGGTTCCTCTTTTTTTTATCAAATTTACAAAATTGCTTGCAATTTCTTTATAAATGTGGTAAAATAGGATATATTTAGTGTTGTGGTGTTTATTCACCGAAAAAATGAGCGGGAAAGCGCTTCTTTTCCGTAAACGGCAGTAATTCGCAGAGCAGATCCGTGCTTCCTTGGTCACGGCCTTGGATCATGACTTATCATAGAGCAATGGAGTGATTTTATGAATCAGATCATAGGTACAAGCAGTAGCGGCAATTTTAAAGAGGCCTCCAAGAATATTACCGGAGTACCGTCTCTTATCATGCTCCTCTCGAGCACGGACAAATTTCCTGAGTATTGCGCACAGCTGAAGCAGACCTTTCCGGATGTTCCGAGCATCGGCTGCAAGCTGTATTTCTACGATACTTCATTCAATGATAAGCTGGCTCTTGTTGCGTTTTACGGCGTTTCCGCCGTGACAGGTGTTCTCAGGAGCGTTTCAAAAACACCTATAAGAGATATCGTTTCCTTTGAGGAGAATATCAGAAAGATATCTCCCGGTCATGAGGATACGGTATATATTGATTTCTGCACGGGAAATGACGCGTGTGTGCTCAGTACCATCAGTCCGCTTCTTATGAGCAAGGGTATTCAGCTTACAGGCGGTACCGCATGGGATAATGTTGTTATGGTAAACGGCGAACTCTATGAAGATGCTGATGTCTATGCACTTATCAAGAACACCGGCAAAGTCAAGGTCTACAAGGAAAACCTCTACAAGCCCAGAACCGGTGCGCGATATATCGCCAGCAAGACTGATTCCGAAAGGTATTTCATCGGTGAGCTCAACGGCCGCCCTGCAAAGCAGGTCTACACAGAGATCACCCATGTCCGTGACAGTGAGGTCGCAGAGCAGACAAAGAAAAACCCCTTCGGAAAGATCATCGGCAATGACATCTATCTTGTCGGCCTTGAAAATATTTCAGGAAACGGTCTTAAATGCTTCAGGCAGGTAAATGACTCAGATGTTCTCTATCTTATGGATATACTCGACTTCAACAAGACCGTAAACAGGACGATCGACACGATAAAGAGCGATTTCAAGCGTATTTCAGGCTCGTTCTCCGTAAACTGCCTTTACAGATACAATATTTTCAGCGATTCGGGCTATTTTGATGAGTATTTAAGGCTGATGTCCCAGATAAACAACTTCTGCGGCATCGTTGGATACGGTGAGCATTATAACAATCACTTTGTAAATCAGTCCATGTCCTGCGTGGTATTTGAATAAGGAGGCATATCATGGCATTTTTCAAAAAGAATACCGAGCATGAAAAAGATACGGTCACGGATCAGAGACCGGTCGTATATGCTGCTGAAAACATAATCAAATACCAGGCAGAGCTTGCAAAAAATGAGGTATCATCCCTTGAAGAGATGAGCAATATCTCGTCCTCCTTCAGCTCTGTCCTTGAAATGGATGATGTTCTCCGCGCAAAGATGGATTCGTTCAGAGGCCTTTTTGAGGAAATGAGAAACGCTTCCGAGGCTTTCGGCGGCGTAAGGGACAATATCACAGAATCGGTTGATGCTGCAAGAGAAAAAATGGAAAAGCTCACCGAGAATACTCACACTGTCGATACGCAGTTTGAAGAAATGCGCCGCGTGGTCGAGGAGTTCAACGGCTCTGTGGAGAGGATCTCCGCCTGCATCGACAAGATCGCGGATATCGCAAGCCAGACGAATATTCTTGCCATAAACGCATCTATTGAGGCTGCAAGGGCAGGGGATTACGGCAGCGGATTTGCGGTCGTTGCAGGCGAGGTAAAGACTCTTGCCGATGAGATAAAGATCCTTGTAAATGATGTTGAGACAAATATAAACGATATCAGTGCGGGAACACAGCGCATCAACGAGAGCATCCAGTCCACATCGAGGACGATGATACAGAATGCACAGTATTCTCAGGTCACAAAGGAAAACTTTGATAAGATAGACCTTGCTGCACAGGGCTGTGAGGAAGTGCGCCGGAAGATAAGCACATCTGCCGACACTGCAGGCAAGGAACTGTCACAGGTAAATGATGCGTTTACCAAGATCGAACAGACCTATAAAAATGTTGACAGACATATTGCGAAGGCAAATGAGCTGGGCACAACAAAATCACAGGTCTTTGAAAATATAAAGAATCTCGCATCACAGATAGGACCGTATCTGGAAATGATGAATAAGTAATGGAAAATGAAGTAATCGGGCTTCTGAAAAAAGCCACTGACGAAATAAAGCGCTCTGTCATCGGCAAGGATGATATCGTGATAAAAATGCTGATGACGATCTGTGCAGGAGGTCATATACTGCTCGAAGATATACCGGGTGTCGGAAAGACGACCATGGCGGTCGCCTTTTCCAAGGCGCTTGGGCTTGAATACCACAGGATGCAGTTCACATCCGATGTTATGCCCGCTGATGTGACTGGCTTTAATATCCCCGACAGGGAAACGGGAACTTTTTCCTTCAAACCCGGCGCAGTGTTCTGCAATCTTTTTCTGGCGGATGAGATAAACCGTACATCAGCCCGCACACAATCAGCACTTCTTGAATGTATGGAGGAGAGCACAGTCACTGTTGATGGTGTGACGCGACCGCTGCCCGAACCGTTTATAGTGCTTGCTACACAAAACCCCTCCGGTTCTGCAGGAACACAGATGCTCCCCGAATCCCAGCTTGACCGCTTTATGATACGCCTTTCAATCGGATATCCCAAGGTATCCGAAGAGGCATCCATATTAAAGGCTAAGGCGCAGAAGAGAGATCCTGCGATAGTAAGGCAGGTCATGAGTGCCGACAGGATAATCAAGGTAAGAGCGGCAGCAGAGCAGATACACACAAGCGACGAGATATATGATTATATTGCGCGTATATCTGCAGCAACAAGAGAGGATAAACGGCTTGAAATGGGCGTGAGTCCACGAGGCTCCATCGCCTGTGCAAAAATGGCAAGATGTACCGCGCTTTTCAAAGGGCGCAGCTTTGTTATTCCTGATGATGTTCGCTTTGTTTATACTGATGTATGTGCTCACAGAGTCATACCCGCCAAGGGTAAGGGAAAGCTCCCTGACAATGAGCAGATAAAGGCGATCGTCAACGATATCGTGCTTCAGGTGCGGGCACCAAAGATACAATAAAGATAGCATATCGGTATGTTTGTACTGCTGACAATAATTTCGATGTATCTGCCGATATTTGTGGTGTGCTTTCTTGTTTACACCTGTGTTGGTATACGGCATTTTAAGGATGATGAATTCATTCGCAGAAGAAAAAAGAGCATTTTTTTATCATAGCGGCGATATTTATCATATATATCGTGTTCTGCTATATAGGCCGCAATGCATTCGGACTTGCTCCTGCGGCTCTGTATATACCGCTTTATCCGCTGACTGCTGTTTTTGCGAAATGCAGATACAAGCAGGGGATGAAGGATAAACTGACTGTGATCTCGCTTATCGTTCTGATAGCGGCTGCTTTGGCAGAAACTGCATTTCTGTGTGCTTTTTTCTTTTCAGATCATCCAAATAATTTCTTGAACGGTATAAAAATATGAATTACGGTTCGCTTAAGCTTGCAGCCCTTTTGACTGCCGCTGTTGCCATGACAGTTCCTTCACTGCTGTTAAGTGCGGGAGCAAAGGAGCAGAGCAGAAAAAACGGCTTTATAAAAACGAAAAAGGGCATATATTATTATAAAGACGGCAAAATGCTTCGTTCGGCGTGGCTCGTCGTAAAGGGCGAGCGGCAATATTATGCGCGGCACGACGGTCGTCTCGCCGTGGGCAAAATAGTAATAAACGGCAAGGCCTATGAATTTGATGAAAATGGAAAGCTTAAATAATACATATACGAAAGAAGAGGTAGTATGAACGAACAGAACTATTTCTGTGAGGGCACTGACAAGGCCCCGCAGCGCTCGCTTTTCAATGCACTGGGCATGACAAAGGATGAAATGCGCCGCCCGTTGGTAGGCATCGTATCATCCTACAATGAGATCGTTCCCGGTCACATGAATATCGACAAGCTGGTAGAGGCTGTAAAGCTTGGCGTTGCAATGGCTGGCGGAACCCCTGCTGTTTTCCCTGCTATCGCAGTCTGCGACGGTATCGCAATGGGACACGACGGAATGAGATATTCCCTTGTGACACGCGATCTTATAGCTGATTCCACAGAATGTATGGCGCTTGCACACCATTTTGATGCTCTTGTTATGATACCCAATTGCGATAAGAATGTTCCCGGACTACTCATGGCTGCTGCAAGAGTCAATGTTCCCACGATATTCGTATCGGGCGGTCCTATGCTTGCCGGCCGCGTCAAGGGCAGCAAGACCTCGCTTTCAAGTATGTTCGAGGCTGTAGGCGCATATACTGCGGGAAAAATAGACAAGGACGAGTTCGAGGAATACGAAAACAAGGTATGTCCCACCTGCGGTTCATGTTCGGGTATGTATACCGCAAACTCGATGAACTGCCTCACAGAAGTGCTCGGAATGGGGCTTCGCGGCAACGGTACTATCCCCGCTGTATATTCTGAGCGTATCCGTCTTGCAAAGCGTGCAGGTATGCAGGTAATGGAGCTTTGGAGAAAGAATATCCGTCCTCTGGATATCATGACCTATGATGCATTCATGAATGCCCTCACCGTAGATATGGCACTGGGCTGCTCAACGAATTCTATGCTGCATCTTCCTGCAATAGCGCATGAATGCGGAATAGAGATAAACCTCGATATAGCAAATGAGATAAGCGCAAAAACGCCTAATCTGTGTCATCTGGCTCCTGCCGGTCATGCGTATATGGAGGATCTCAATGAAGCAGGCGGCGTATATGCTGTCATGAACGAGCTCAACAAGAAGGGTCTTATCAGAACAGACTGCATGACCGTAACAGGAAAGACCGTTGCGGAGAATATAGCAGGTGCCAAGAATAAGGATACAAATATCATCCGTCCCATCGACGAGCCTTACAGCGAAACAGGCGGTATCGCAGTTCTCAGGGGCAACCTTGCAAAGGACGGCTGCGTTGTAAAGCGCAGTGCGGTAGCTCCCGAAATGCTCTGCCACACAGGTCCTGCCAAGGTGTTTGACTGTGAGGAGGACGCTCAGGCAGCGATACTCGGCGGCAAGATCGTCAAGGGCGATGTGGTCGTCATCCGTTACGAAGGCCCCAAGGGCGGCCCGGGTATGCGCGAAATGCTCAATCCCACTTCTGCGATCATGGGCATGGGTCTGGGCTCGGATGTGGCTCTTATCACTGACGGACGCTTCTCAGGCGCATCGAGAGGCGCATCTATCGGTCATGTATCTCCCGAAGCTGCTGTAGGCGGTGTTATCGGAATTGTTCGTGACGGTGATATGATATCCGTAAATATCCCTGAATACAAGCTGGAGCTTCTGGTGGATGATGAAGAGATCGCCCGCAGAATGGCAGACTTTACGCCAAAGAAAAAGAAGCTTCACGGTTATTTGAAGCGCTACGCTGCTCTGGTAACAAGCGGTGCTCAGGGAGCGATACTCAAGGATGAGTAAAACGCAGGATAAGACTGCTTTGGCACGCAGGCACGCGCTTTGCATATATCTGGCGGGTGCTCTGGGGCAGATATGGGCAGTCTGTATCACAGTATTTATCCTTCGCAGGCTTGGATTAACAGCAGATATGACCACATCCGCTGGGATAATACCGATCGCTGTCGGCGGTATATCCTCCGCTCTTTGGGGGACTATATTGTCGGTAAAGCACAAGGGGCGCAAACCGAAAGAGATACTGAAAGGCTTTTTCGATGTGAGGCAGAGCATCAAAAGCTATCTGCTGGTGCTGATGTTTTTGTTCCTTGATTTTTTATCGTTGTTTTTCGGCGGCAGCTTTTCCTTTGAGCATTGGTATACACCGATTATCCTGTTTGCTCAGGCGCTGCTGTTCGGCGGCATCGAGGAGATAGGCTGGAGATACTTCTTTCAGCCTGTGCTTCAGGAAAAGCAGGGATATATCGTGTCTGCGCTCATAACATTCGTCATGTGGGGAATATGGCATTTTTCATATTTCTACATTGCAGGGGCTTTGCCGCTGCCGGATACTGTACCTTTCCTTGTTGGGCTCCTCGTAAACAGCTTTATCCTGTCGGCACTGTATATACAAACGAACAGTTTATGGATATGCGTGATGACACATTCTCTGATAAATATGCTTTCGCAGACAGCACAGGGAGGAAGCACTATTGTTCAGTATATATGCAGAGCAGTGATCGTGGTAATTGCAGTGCTGCTTTCCACAAGAAAAAGCAATCATACAAAAACCGACGGCAAAGAACAACTGATCTGATGTGGGTATGATAATGCTCACTGTTGATAAAACTCTATGAAACGGAAGTAATTGAAATGGATAACATGAAAGGACTTCGCCGCACACATTACTGCGGTGAGGTAGTTGAAAGCGGAATAGAAGTTACCGTAGGCGGCTTTGTGGACAGAGTCCGCAACACAGGCGGCGTGCTGTTCATAATCCTGCGCGACAGGACGGGTGCGGTACAGCTCACATTCAATGATGAAACAGACAGAGCGGTCTTTGAAAAGGCTCTTTCCTGCCGCAATGAGTATGTCCTCATGGCAAAGGGACAGGTGCGTGAAAGAGAGAGCATCAACGAAAAGATGAAGACAGGCCGTGTGGAGATACTTGTTGATGATCTCCGCATCCTTTCAAAGGCTCAGACACCTCCCTTTGAGATCGTTGACAATTCAAATACAAACGAAGAGCTCCGCTTAAAGTACCGCTATCTCGATTTGAGACGCGCACCTCTTCAGCAGAACATCATCAAGCGCCACGAGCTTGCAAAGGCAGCAAGGGAATATTTCTATGAAAATGGCTTTATCGAGATAGAAAC
>CAMHMM010000070.1 GCA_946186215.1 uncultured Ruminococcus sp.
CAAGAGGGAGCACCTGACCGATAACGCCCGTGCTTGCAACTATTACCTGCTCGGGGGCGATACCCGCCTTATCAGCGACCAGCCTGCACATCGCCACGGCCTTTTCCTCGCCATCGCCGTTGCAGGTGTTGGCATTTCCGGAATTAACGATAACAGCCTTTGCCTTGCCGCCGCTCTTTTCAAGATTGCTCTTTGTCACGATAACAGGAGCGCCCTTGACCTGGTTTGAGGTATATACGCCCGCAGTATTGCACACAACATCGCTGACAAGCAGCGCGATATCGTTCTTTGTGCTGCTTACAGGGCTCTCGTTGCCGTCATTGCCCGTTTTCATAGCAGCCTTTATGCCGCAGTACACGCCGCTTGCCTTAAATCCCTTTGCGGCACACACTCCCCCGTCAGCAACGGGGAATTTATTCATGTCATTCATGGTTTATAACACCGTCCATCATATAGTTCATGGGATATCCCCGCCTTACCGCAAGCTCTACATGAGAGCCCGCATATCTGCCGTCCTCAAAATCGACGCACAGCACATAGGGGAGCATATCAACGAATTCCGCAAAATCGGAATAGGAAAAATCATCTATATACGCGGAAAGGATCACGCCCAGAGCCATCCCGTGTATACCCACTGCAATGCTCTCGCCCTCGTGCCTTTCGATAAGCGAGCGTATTACGGGCAGGACACGCGCCTTCACATCGTCAAAGCTCTCGCCGCCCTCGCCCTTTACGCTGTGGTCGTTCCACTGCTTTACGATATACTGCGAATAGCTGTCCGTAAGGCCCTTCCAGTTGCCCGACACCCGCTCGTGTATGCCCTTTATCACATTTATCGGCTTATGGGCTGCCATGGCGTAATACTCAAGTGTCTGCGCTGTTCTGATATATTCCGAGGCGTAGACCTTTGCAATATTTTTATCCTCGAGCACCCATGCCACAGCCTGAGAATCCCGTCTGCCGGTGGGCGTGAGCGGGAAATCCGGATTATATCCGCCCGAGGGATCGGGCTGTGCGTGGCGCACAAAATAGATCCTTGTCATTACTCGAGCCCCGTGCCCTCGTCTATGCCCATCATGATATTCATGCACTGGACAGCCGCTCCCGAAGCGCCCTTTCCGAGATTGTCAAGGCGCGAGCAGAGGAGTGCATGATCCTCATTGCCGTAAACGAAGATCTGCAGCTCGTTCGTATCTGCGACGGTGTTGGCAAACAGCTCATTCTGTTCATCCATTCCCTCTGCCATAAAGGGCATCACGCGGACAAAGCGTTCGTTCTTGTAATTATTTCTGAGCATCTTCCAGATATCCTCTGCGGTGCATTTTTTCGCAAGGGTGCGGAGCACGAGAGGGATAGTCACTACCATGCCGTTATAAAAGCTTGCGGTGGAGGGGCAGAACACAGGCGGATAGGTAAGGCCGGAAACGGTCATCATTTCCTTTATGTGCTTGTGTGTCTTGCCGAGGGAGTACATCCTTGTGCTGTCGTACTTGCTGTCCCTGTTCTCGTCCTCATAGGCAGCGATGAGCTTCTTTCCGCCGCCGCTGTAGCCTGACACTGCATGGCATATCACGGGATGGAACGCTGCAACAAATCCGTTTTTAACGCAGGGCTGCATCAGCACATTAAATCCGCTGGCATAGCATCCGGGCACCGCTACACGGGGAGCGCCCGCAATGGCTGTGCGCTGCTCGGGGGAAAGCTCGGGCAGGCCGTACACCCAGCCCTTTGTTGTTCTGTGGGCGGTGGAGGCATCTATTATCCTTGTGCGGTCGTTATCCGCATCCACCAGCTTTACCGCTTCGACTGCTGCCACATCGGGCAGGCAGAGGAATGTGAAATCCGATTCGTTTATCAGTCTTTTTCTCTCGGCGGTATCCTTGCGAAGCTCCTCGGATATCTCCAGAAGCTCTATATCATTCCTGTTTTTGAATCTTTCGGCGATACGAAGGCCTGTTGTGCCTTCCCTGCCGTCTATAAACACCTTATACATAAACTCACCTTTCATATCGGTCGGCAATCTTTAAGCTAATTTGCGGGAACCGTTTTGCCTGCAGCCCGGAACATTAATTAAATGAAAAAAGGAACCGGTCAGATCGTGCGTGAACACCCCGCCCCCTCGCTGTGCCCGATAACTAATAAAGCAGATATCTTGCATCCCCTGAAAGGGGAGGGGGACCGCCGCCTTCAGCGGCGGTGGTGGGGTTCTTCACGGCTGCAGTCACATATTCTTAAGCTTTGCCTTCAGAAGCTCCACCTGTCTTGCAGCCGCCTCGGGTGCGGGGCCGCCGTCCACATTTCTCTGCATCACGCAGGTATCAAGGCTGATAGCCTCATACACATCCTCGTCAAAGAGGTCGCAGAGCTTTTTGTATTCAGCGATGGGCAACTCCTCGAGCGTGGTGTCCAGCTCTATGCAGCGTGCAACGAGAGAGCCTGTTGCCTTGTATGCGCTCCTGAAGGGGAGCCCCTTCTTAACAAGATAATCCGCACAGTCCGTAGCGTTGATAAATCCTTTTGCAGCCGCACGGCGCATATTGTCCTTGAGAACGGTCATAGTCTCGAACATCGGGATAAATGTAGTAAGGCAGAGCTTTACGGTGTCAACTGCGTCGAATATCGCTTCCTTGTCCTCCTGCATATCCTTGTTATAGGCAAGGGGAAGATTTTTCATCATGGAGAGCAGTGTCATCAGGTCGCCGTAAACGCGCCCCGTCTTTCCTCTGATAAGCTCGGTTATATCGGGGTTTTTCTTCTGGGGCATGATAGATGAGCCTGTGGAATAAGCGTCATCCAGCTCGATGAACTTGAATTCCCATGAGCACCACATTATTATCTCCTCGGAAAATCTTGAAAGGTGCATCATGAGGATGGATATGGCAGATGCCAGCTCACAGCAGAAATCCCTGTCGGAAACGCCGTCAAGGGAATTGTGCGTGATATCCGCAAAGCCCAGAAGCTCTGCGGTGCGCTTTCTGTTGAGCGGGTATGTGGTGCCCGCCAGAGCGCAGGAGCCCAGCGGCATTACATCCATTCTCTTTTTGCAGTCCGCGATGCGCTCCATATCCCTTGTGAGCATCTGTGCATAGGCAAGTATGTGGTGCGCGAAGGTGACAGGCTGCGCTCTCTGCAGATGTGTGTACCCGGGCATAACGGTATAGAAATGCTCCTCGGCCTTTTGTATTATCGCCTCGGTAAGCTCTCTTATCAGTGCGGATATCTCATCACACTCGCCCTTTAGATAGTGGCGGATATCCACCGCTACCTGATCGTTGCGGCTGCGGGCGGTGTGCAGTCTCTTTCCCGTGTCGCCCAGTCTCTCTGTGAGCACGGACTCGATGAACATATGGATATCCTCCGCATTGGGATCTATCTCCAGTCTGCCCTCGTCGATATCCGCAAGTATCTCCTTAAGACCTGCAACTATCTTTTCGCTCTCGCTCTTTTCGATTATGCCCTGCTCGCCGAGCATCGTTGCGTGTGCCACAGAGCCCGCGATATCCGATCTGTACATCCTCGCATCGAATTTGATCGATGAATTGAAGTCGTTTACCCTTGAATCTATCTCCTTGGAAAAACGCCCTGCCCACATCATTGCCATAGCTTTCATCCCTTCTGTTATCCGGCAGCAGGCAGTGCCTGCACCCTCCCGGCGGCGAAACGCCGCTGTTACCCGTATGTTTATTTGTGGGCAACGCCCATTTGCAGCTCGGCAGGCAGAGCCTGCACCCGCTCTTATGCTGTTTTGCAGAAAACCGCTCGTCAGCGGCTCGGAAGCTTTATTGTATGCATCAATCTGCAAGCTCCGTCAGTTCCATGAGCCTTTCCGCCACTGCGCCTGCTGCTGCAAGCTTTCCGTGCAGCCTGTCCGTCTGCGGCGAAGATAATATCCTGTATCCATGTACCCGACCGCGTATATCCAGAGCGAAAAATATCTCATTGGGGACGCTGTCGGGGTTGGCGGGATCGGCATTGCTCATCGAGCCCGTTATCCCTATGCCGATATCCGCAGCATACGCCCTGCGGCAGGCTTTTGCCATTTCCTCGGCTGTACGGACAGAATATACGCCGTATTGTTCTATCGTTTCACGGGGCACGCCCTGCATTATCTTTGCTTCATTGCTGTATGTGACGAATGCGCCCTTCATCACCGCTGAGGAGCCCTCCGTATCGGTCAGCAGAGAGGCTATCAGCCCCGCGGTGCAGCTTTCCATCGTGGTTATACTGAGACCTTTTTCTATGAGGCGTTTTGTGATATCCGAATACAGTGTGCGTATGCGTCTGATATCACATTCATTTATCACTCCTGTGTGTATCGTTTCCATTGTCTGCCCCGCTGTAGTACCCTCTTACATAAAGCAGCACATCACAGGATGTGCTGCTCACTGTCATTTTGCTTTTTGTATCTTACCGGCCGTGTGAATTACTTGCCGCGCTTCTGGTCGAGCTTAGCCTTAACATGAGTGGGAAGGCCGAAGATATTGATGAATCCGCCTGCATCAGACTGATCGTAAACATTGTCAGCGTCAAATGTTGCAACTTCCTCATCATAGAGAGTGTAGGGAGATGTAACGCCTGCATTCATGACATTGCCCTTGTAGAGCTTGAGCTTTACATCGCCTGTAACGGTCTCCTGAGTCTTGTCAACGAATGCGGAAAGTGCCTCGCGGAGAGGTGTGAACCACTGGCCGTTGTAAACGAGATCTGCGAACCTGATGGAGAGATAAGCCTTCATCCTTGTGGTCTCCTTGTCAAGGCAGATAGTCTCGAGTGTATCATGAGCCTTGAAGAGGATGGTTCCGCCAGGTGTTTCATAAACGCCTCTGGACTTCATGCCGACAAGACGGTTCTCAACGAGATCCATAAGGCCGATGCCGTTTTCGCCGCCGAGCTTGTTGAGATAGGAAACGAGGTCTGTGCCGTTCATTTCCTTGCCGTCAACAGCAGTGGGGATACCCTTTTCAAAATGGATGGTAACATAGGTTGCCTTGTCGGGAGCCTTCTCGGGGGAAACGCCCAGCTCAAGGAAGCCTTCCTTGTTGTACTGAGGCTCGTTTGCAGGATCCTCGAGGTCAAGTCCCTCATGAGAAAGATGCCAGATATTCTTATCCTTGGAATAGTTGGTCTCTCTTGTTATACGCAGGGGGATGTTGTGTGCCTCTGCATAGTCGATCTCCTCGTCGCGGGACTTGATGGTCCACTCTCTCCAGGGAGCGATAACAGCCATGTCGGGAGCGAATGCCTTGATAGCAAGCTCAAAGCGAACCTGGTCGTTGCCCTTGCCTGTGCAGCCGTGGCAGATAGCGTCTGCGCCCTCTGCAATAGCGATCTCTGCGATCCTCTTTGCGATGATAGGTCTTGCGAAGGATGTACCGAGGAGGTACTTGCCCTCGTAGATAGCGCCTGCCTTGATGGTGGGGTATACATAATCCTGGATGAATTCTTCCTTGAGATCCTCGATATAGAGCTTGGAAGCGCCTGTCTTCTTAGCCTTTTCCTCGAGACCGTCGAGCTCGGTGCCCTGTCCTACATCAGCGGAAACTGCGATAACCTCACAGTTGTTGTAGTTTTCCTTGAGCCAGGGGATTATGATAGAGGTGTCCAGACCGCCGGAATAAGCGAGAACGACCTTCTTGATGTTTTCCTTGTTGACCATTTTGATTACCTCCTGTATGGGTTGTTGATTCAACATTATTATCCATTATACTATCAAAAATGCAAAAGTCAAGCCATTCTGCATATTTTATCAAAAAATTCACATTTGGCCGCTTTTTTCTGCATATTATACATTTTATTCTGCATATGATGTATATTATACATCAGAGCCTGCACTTGAAATCCTCATAGCCGAAGCATTTTTCAAGCTTGGCAGCGCCTGTGGGATCGATGCGGTAGATATAGGGCAGCTGCATACCGTTGAAGGTGTTGTTCTTGCACATGGTGTATATTGCCATATCCTCAAACACCAGCCTGTCCCCCGCCCTGAGCGGTCTTGCAAAGCGATAGGTGCCGATAACATCCCCCGCAAGGCAGGTGGGGCCGCCGAGTATGTATTCATAGAGCCCGTTTTCATCCGCAGTCGTGATGCGCGGCGTGTAGGGCATTTCAAGCACATCGGGCATATGGCAGGCCGCAGATGTGTCAAGTATGGCATGAGAAACGCCTCCTGCGGTGAACACATCGAGCACCTCGCTGACGAGAACTCCCGCATTCAGGGCATGAGCTTCGCCCGGCTCGAGTATCACCCTTACGCCATACTTTTCCTGTATGCGGGTGATCTCACTTTCGAGGATATCAAGATCGTAATCCTCACGGGTGATATGGTGGCCGCCGCCGAAATTCACCCACTCCATATCATAGAGATATTTCCCGAAATGCTTCTCAAAATGCACCAGTGTCCTCGCAAGGACATCGCTGCCCTGCTCGCACATGGTATGGAAATGGAGCCCCGTTATCCCGCCGCATTTTGATATATCAAGATCCTCGGGGCGTGTGCCAAGCCTTGAACGGGGCGAGCAGGGGTTGTATATCTCCGTTTCCGTTTCCGAATAAAGGGGATTTACCCTGATGCCGCACTTTGTCCGCGAAGGGTTCACCCTGTCGCAGAAGCGGTTGTACTGCGCGGGGGAGTTGAACACGATATGGTCGCAGACCAATGCTATCTCGTCAAACTCGCTGTCCTTATATGCGGGGGAATAGATATGCACCTGCTTGCCGGGCATTTCCTCCCTGCCGAGCTTTGCTTCATAGAGGCCGCTGGCAGTGGTGCCGTCGATATATCCGCTCATCAGCGGGTACAGCGAATACATGGAAAACGCCTTCTGCGCCAGGAGTATCTCGCAGCCTGTGCGGCGGCGCACTCCGTCGAGTATCTTCATGTTCCGCTTTATCAGCCGCTCGTCAACGGCATAGCAGGGAGTTTTTACGGCGGTGATATCAAATCTCAGGTCATTGTTTGTTTTCATCTGTTTTATCTACGATCTCTATATTATCCAGCTGGGCTCTGAGGTTTGCCACAAAGCCCCGCCTGTATTCGTCGCGCAGCTCCTGCTGTTCCGCCTTTTCCGCAAGGGTAAGGCCGATCGTGCGCTGCTTTCTTGCAAGCTCGTTTATCCTTGCGATCTTTTCCGCAGTCACTTTACTCTTCCTCGCTGCCTGTGTCCACTTCTTCTATGAGCACTTCCTCAGCAGGTTCGGAAGACTCCTCAGCGCCGCCCTCGGTCTCCTTGATCTGTGCGGCCATCCTTGCCATGAATTCCTCTCTGTCCTGCTGTCTTGCCTTCTCGATCTCCTCGGGAGTGCCCTGATGAGCGGTGGTCTTCAGGTCTGCGGGAAGCTCGGAAACGAAGTTCTCGTCCTTGTCAAAGGTGATAGGCGTGGTGAAGTCCATGCCGGAGGGACGGAGCGAGCGGCTGCCCAGTGAATAGATATCGCTGGAAACTGCTGTCATGCTGACAAAGCGCATATTTCTCTGGATCCTGGGATCCTCGGTCTTTTCCTTGGGCATGAAGTCCCTGAGAGAAGAGGAGAAGGGAACAGGGAACGCATTCTCGGGGAGAGAGCCTGCAAGACGGAGTATCTCTGCACCCTTATCATTGAGGGCGAGGATGCGGCCGAACAGAGGCGGGATCTTCAGGTCGTCGCCCTTTATGCCGAGGAGAGCATTGAAGAGAGCTCTCTTGATCCTTGCCATGGGATATGCCTTTGTCTTGATCTTGCTGAGCAGATCCTCGAGGGACTCTGCCTCTCTTGCTGCTGCAAATATCCTGTTACCCAGCCCCTGATCAATATCGGGTGTGGTGAACAGATCCTGAGGAGACATTACTCTGAGCCTGTAAAGGAGGATCCTTTCAAAGTTCTCGAACCAGCAGAGCATATCCTTTTCGTCATACTCAGCCACTGCATCGGCTGTATCCTGAGGAACGAATGCGGAGATATCCTCGCCGTCGTCGATCATCCTGCGGAGCATCTCGCCGCTTGCGATGGTGTCGGAATGCTCCTCGCTGTCGTGGCCTGCGCCTGTGCGCTGTACGACAAAGGGCTTGATCTTATCGCCGAGGTTGAGCAGTGACAGGGATTTGAGGTACTCCACAGCAAGGATATTGTTGGGAGAGGAGAGCAGGTCGGATACCATAGGGCCGTGGTGATAAGCCACGAGCTGCTGGATAGCCTGGGGATAGTTCATGCCCTTGGAGATAAGAGGTCTGAGGTTTTCCGGAGTGGAAAGCTCTCTTACCGCATCTGCACACTTCTGGAGCTGTGCAAGGTCGCCGCACTCAGCGCCGAAGGAGATACCCTCCACGCAGCGCAGCGCACCGAGCATCATAATGCCGCTGCGGGCGAACATCTCAGCGTTTGCAAGGCTGTAGCGCACGGGCATCTCGATAACGAGATCGACACCGTTTCTTACAGCGATCTGTGCTCTCTTGAACTTGTCGAGAAGTGCGGGCTCGCCCCTCTGGACAAAGTTACCGCTCATTATTGCAACGATATGTGTTGCACCGGTTTCCTTCTTGGTCTGCTCTATCTGGTAGATATGCCCGTTGTGGAACGGATTGTATTCGCTTATGATACCATATACCTTCATTTGATCGTTTCCTCCATATAAGCTGTTATCC
>CAMHMM010000071.1 GCA_946186215.1 uncultured Ruminococcus sp.
AAATATCCTCTGATCCTTTTCGCCGGGAACATTCTTGCAGATATCCGTGCCGATACGCTCGCTGTGTCCCATCTTGCCCAGAACTCTTCCGTCGGGGGAAGTGATGCCTTCGATAGCCTCAAAGGATGCATTGGGGTTGAATCTGATATCCATTGTGGGAGTACCCGAAAGGTCAACATACTGTGTTGCGATCTGACCGTTTGCGGCAAGGCGGGCGATCTCATCTGCCGATGCGACGAATCTGCCTTCACCGTGGGAAATTGCGACAGTGTGGATATCACCTGTCTCAACGCCTGCAAGCCAGGGAGACTTGTTGGAGGCGATCCTCGTGCGAACCATCATGGACTGATGTCTGCCGATGGTGTTGAATGTGAGCGTGGGGGATGTGTCTGTCTGATCAACGATCTTTCCGTAGGGCACAAGACCGAGCTTTATCAGTGCCTGGAAGCCGTTGCAGATGCCCAGCATAAGGCCGTCTCTGTTGTCGAGAAGATCGGTCACTGCATCCTTTATCGAAGCATTGCGGAAGAAGGATGTTATGAACTTGCCGGAGCCGTCGGGCTCGTCACCGCCGGAGAAGCCGCCGGGGAGCATGATTATCTGAGAATTGCGGATCGCATTCTCAAAGTATTCCACGCTGTCCTGAAGCATTGCGGAGGAGAGGTTCTTTATAACTACCGTCTCAACATTCGCGCCTGCACGCTCAAATACTCTTGCGGAATCATACTCACAGTTGGTGCCGGGGAATACGGGGATAAGTACCTTGGGCTTTGCAAAGCTTGAAGCATGAGGTGTGCCGTTTGATGTGAACGAATATTTTTCAGGGTTGCTTTCTGTATCCCTTGTCTTTACAGGGAATACCTTGTAGGTCATGCAGTCGATCTCATAGTTTTCGGTGGTACGGCCGATAACCTTTTCGGTTGTAACGGCATCCTCGGCGATCTCCATGAGGAATGAACCGTACTTTGAGTAGAACAGATCATCAGCGGAGAACTTATTGAGGAACTTAAAGCCGATGTGATTGCCCATCGCCATCTTGCAGACTGCCTCGGCAATGCCGCCAAAGCCCGTTGTCCAGCAGGAGAGAACCTTTCCTGTGGCGATGAGTGCTTCAGCCCTTTCAAATACATCCCTTACGGAATCCCACTGGGGGAGCTGATTTTCGTCATATTCGGGAGCAAGATAAACAACTCTGTTGCCGGCGCTCTTGAACTCGGTGGAAACTACCTTGTCGCTGTCGGTAAGTGATACCGCAAAGGAAACAAGGGTAGCGGGAACATCTATATTTTCAAAGGAACCGGACATTGAGTCCTTGCCGCCTATAGAAGCGCACGAAAGCTCTGTCTGTGCCTTATATGCACCGAGAAGTGCGGAGAAAGGTCTGCCCCAGCGTGTGGGATTGTCGTTTGTTCTCTCAAAGTATTCCTGGAAGGTGAGCCAGCATTTCTTGTAGCTGCCGCCTGCAGCGATTACCTTTGCAACGGATTCGATAACTGCAGCCTCTGCACCGTGATAGGGGCTCTTGTCACTCAGATAAGGATTATAGCCCCAGCCCATGAGGGATGCAGTCTTGGTCTGGCCGTTCAGAACGGGTATCTTGCAGGCCATAGCCTGATTGGGTGTGAGCTGATATGCACCTCCGTAGGGCATGAGCACTGTTCCTGCGCCGATGGTGGAGTCAAAGCGCTCCACAAGTCCCTTCTGCGAGCAGCAGTTCAGGTTTGCCATGACGGAAATGAAGCTGTCCGCATTGTCTGTGTAGTTCTTGGGCTGTGTCACCACGGGGATACGGACATTTACTGTGGTGTGCTTTGAAGCACCGTTTGAATTGAGGAACTCTCTTGAAAGATCGACGATCACCTTGTCGTTCCATACCATTCTGAGCCTGGGCTCTGCTACAACATCAGCGACCTTTGTGGCTTCAAGGTTTTCCTTGTGGGCAGCGGCGATGAATTTCTCTTCATCAGTCTTGCGGACTACAACGGCCATTCTTTCCTGTGATTCACTGATGGCAAGCTCTGTGCCGTCAAGTCCTTCATACTTCTTTGGAACGGCATTAAGGTCTATAACAAGACCGTCTGTCAGCTCTCCGATAGCAACCGAAACGCCGCCTGCGCCAAAGTCGTTGCAGCGCTTGATCATATTGGTAACGGACTTATCCCTGAAAAGGCGCTGGAGCTTTCTTTCCTCGGGAGGATTACCCTTCTGTACCTCTGCGCCGCAGGATTCAAGTGAGCCCTCTGTGTGAGCCTTTGATGAACCTGTTGCGCCGCCGCAGCCGTCACGGCCTGTTCTGCCGCCCAGGAGGATTACAACATCTCCGGGTGCAGGAGTTTCCCTTATTACATTTTCCATCGGAGCAGCACCGATAACAGCGCCGATCTCCATTCTCTTTGCCACATAGCCGGGGTGATATACCTCGGAAACATGGCCTGTTGCAAGGCCTATCTGGTTTCCGTAGGAGCTGTAGCCGTTAGCTGCACCGACAGTGATCTTTCTCTGCGGGAGTTTTCCGTGCATGGTATCCTCAACGGGAACGAGAGGATTGGATGCACCGGTTACTCTCATTGCCTGGTAAACATAGGATCTTCCCGAAAGGGGATCGCGGATAGCACCGCCAAGACAGGTAGCCGCGCCGCCGAAGGGCTCGATCTCGGTGGGATGGTTGTGAGTTTCGTTTTTGAACATCAGCAGCCAGTCCTGAAGGTCACCGTCAACATCCACCTTGATGCGTACAGAGCAGGCGTTGATCTCCTCGGATTCATCAAGATCGGGGAGCTTGCCCTCTGCCTTGAGCTGGCGTGCGCCGATGGTTGCGATATCCATGAGGGTGATGGGCTTGTTTTCTCTGCCCAGCTCTTTCCTTGCGTTTATATAGTCGTTGTATGTGTCCTCGATGTAGTCAGCGTCGATCTTGACATCATCTATTTCCGTAAGGAATGTGGTGTGACGGCAGTGATCTGACCAGTAGGTATCTATCATTCTGATCTCGGTGATGGTGGGATCGCGCTTTTCTGTATCCCTGAAATAGCTCTGACAGAATTTAAGATCGTCGGAATCCATTGCAAGACCGTATTTCTTTACAAAATCGGCGATGTCATTATCGGAAAGGGAGATAAAGCCTTCCAGAGTTTCAACCGAGGAGGGTATCTCATAGGAGGTCTCCAGAGTGTGGTAGCTTGCAAGAGATGCCTCTCTGCTTTCCACGGGGTTGATTATGTATTTTTTCAGGCGGTCGATCTCCTCAGCGGTGAGAAGGCCGGATACTATGTAAAGTCTTGCATTCTTTACCGTGGGGCGCTCGCCTCCGGTAAGTATCTGTATACACTGCTCGCAGGAATCCGCACGCTGGTCGAACTGACCGGGGAGGTACTCCACTGCAAATACGGTCTCATTGTCTGCGAGCTTGGGCATTTCATCATATACGATGTCAACTGCAGGCTCAGAGAAAACATTTTTCACGGACAGCTCGAAATTTTCCTTTGTGATGTTTTCCGCATCGTAGCGGTTGATCACTCTTAGACCTTCAAGCTGTGTCAGCTTAAGAGCCGTTTTTACATCCGCTGCAAGATTTGCCGCAGCTGCCGCATATTCCGGCTTCTTTTCCACATAGACACGATATACTGCCATTTCTTTCACGCTCCGTTAAATTTTTTATGTCGGCATGACCGACTCATACTAACTTTCTGAGTGTACCGGTCAATCCGGCACTGTCGGCTGAAACTATATCTACATCAAGCAATTCTCCTCTGAGTGAATGATCATATTTTTCTTCAAGGCGCACGGTCAGGTAATTCTTTGTGTGTCCGTTGTGTATGCCGTTGTGTTCACGCTCAAACAATACCTGCATAGTGCGGCCGATGAATCTGTTGTTGAATCCGCGGGAGAGTTCATTTCCGAGCTCTGTCATCTCGCGTGCTCTCCGGTGTCTGACGGAAGGAGCGACCTGCTCCATTGCAGCGGCAGGAGTGCCGTTTCTTTCCGAGTATGGGAATACATGGATACGGGCAAAGCCGATCTTTTTTGCAAACTCCATTGATCTTATGTGGTCATCCTCGGTTTCACCGGGGAAACCCGTCATAATATCGGTGGTTATCGCGGCATCGGGAAAATTATCCCGTATTTGTCTTACTATTTCCGAATATTTATCTGTATCATAATGGCGCTTCATTGCCCGAAGCACATTGTCCGCTCCGCTTTGCAGCGACAGATGGAATGACGGGCAGAATTTCGGGTTTGCCGAAAGCCTTTCTATCATGCCGCCCTGCATTTTTTCGGGCTCGATCGAGCTTATCCTCACGCGCTCGATATTCTGCGGTTCTGATGCAATATCCACCGCATCTGCAAGGTCAAGCCCGTATTCTCTGCCGTAGAACATTATATTTATTCCCACAAGCACGATCTCACGAAAGCTGTGCTCTGCAAGTGTGGCTATCTCTTTTTTCAGGATATCGGGCGGTTTGGAACGCATATGTCCTCTTGCATGAGGGATTATGCAGTAGGAGCAGTTCATTTCGCATCCGTCCTGAATCTTTACGAATGCGCGTGTGTGCCCCTCGGAGTAAGCGGCTGTCTCGCTGCCGAAATGCTCGCCCTTTTCATGGGGCGTGATGCGCCGCAGAGCTTCCCGATCTTCGATATGTTTTCTTACAAGTGCGGGCAGTCCGCTCCGTCCGGATGTTCCTGTGATGATATCCGCGATATTTTCAGGGTTATCATCATGTGCCTGCGGGTAGCAGCCTGTGAGCACTATCACGGAACCGGGGTGCTCCCTTCGCAGTGAACGCATACATTTGAAAAGCTTCGCATCGGCTCTTGATGTGACTGTGCATGAATTGATGATATAAATATCCGCTTCATTTCCGGCTTCCGTGAAGCCGTCAGCGAGAAATGCCTCTCTCATGCACTGCGTCTCATATGTGTTGACCTTGCAGCCGAATGTAATAAACCTTATCGTACTCATCATTTGTTCACTGCGGGAATGGAGATTAGCACCTTCGTGCCCTCTCCGAACACGCTCTTAATGTCGATCGAGCCGCCGTGCATCTGCATTATCTCATCAGCGACCGCAAGGCCTATGCCCGAACCGCGCTTGATATGGTTGGCTCTGAAAAATTTGGTCTTGACCTTTTCAAGGTCTTCCTCTCTTATGCCGCAGCCGTTGTCGGCCACCTCTATTTCGATTATATCATCGGGAGTAACAGCGGCATTGACCGTAACAAGGCCGCCCCTGTCCGAATATTTTATCGCATTGTCGATAACATTTATAAATACCTGACGAAGCCTGTTCCTGTCGGCATTGTCTATGATAGGCAGATCCTCAGGCTCGCTGTAGACCAGCTCGATGCCCTCTTTTTTTGCCTTTTCGGTATATATGAGGACTGCATCACCCAGCTCTGCCAGGATATCCACCTTTCCTCTTTCAAGAGTGAACTTGCCGTTCTGCATTCTTGAAAAGTCCAGCAGATCCTCCACCATCTGGGAAAGTCGTTCTGTTTCGGAATTTATAACGCGCATACCTTTGGCAGTCATTTCCGTGTCGTCCGGCATGGCCTCGATCGTTTCCGCCCAGCCCTTTATGGCTGTAAGGGGAGTTCTGAGCTCATGGGAAACGCTGGAGATGAACTCGTTTTTCATCGCCTCGGACTGTGCAAGGTTATCTGCCATTTTGTTGATGATCATGCAAAGCTCGCCGATCTCGTCATTTGTCTCAATGGGGATTCTTGCGGAAAAGTCACCCTTTGCATAACGCCTTGCGGTGTTGCCTACCTTGTTTACGGGGAGTACGATGGATTTGACAAAATACATTCCCGAAAACAGCATGAATATAACGATAGCCACGCCGATAAGGCTGATTATCACGATATATGAGCGGATATGTCTGTCTACCTTTGTCATGGAGCTGACAAGGCGTATAACGCTGAAATCCCCGGTAGTGTCGGGAGTTACCACGCTGACGGCTACTATCTTCTCGCCGTCGGGGAGCCGCCCTCTGAAAAAGCCTGTGGAGCCCGAGGCTACCGCATCGGTGTAATCCTGCGCGAGTATCTCTCTTGTGGGAGCAAAGCCGGAGGAGGTCATGGTCACAGTCCCGGTCGCACTTACTGCCATGAGCTCTGTGCGTTCCTTGTCATCCCAGTCCTCTATGAGCAATCTCACACGGGAGGCGAAGGTGGCGGGATTATCCGTATAATACTGGCTTAGAAGTCCTGAAACGGTATTGAGCTTCGCTGTGACATACTGCCCTGCGGAATTAGTGTAGTAAAAGCTTATAAGCACGGATATGGTAAGGACTACTATCAGCAGCACTGCAGCACTTACGCCGAGATTATTGCGAAGCCAGCGCCCCGTAATGGTTGCCTTGGATCGTCTTATAGGATCACCCCGTATCCGCTAATGAGTTTTTAAGATCTTGCCGCTGCCTGAGAAAGTACTGAACAGATCAAATAAACTGCTTTATTAGTAGCGCTTTTCAAGGTTATTCAGCATTTCCCCGGTATATTGTCAAGTATTGCAGTGATCAGCTGTCATCCTCGGAGGATCCGTCCGACCACTTGTAGCCAAATCCCCATATTGTTGAGATATATCTGGGGTGAGATGGCTCTTCTTCTATCTTCATTCGTATCCTTCGGATATTTACATCCACGATCTTGTCATCGCCGGGGTAGTTGTCGCCCCAGATATGGTAGAGGATACTGCGTCTGTCAAGAGCCGTATTCTGATTGAGGATGAAATATTCCAGTATCTGGTACTCCACCTGTGTAAGGTCTATCTGTTCGCCGTTTTTGGCAACAGTCCTGCTTTTGAGATTCAGCATGAAAGGTCCCGAGGTGACTGTTGTAGCTTTTTCTTCCTTTACGAAGGTCATGCTCACACGACGGTATACAGCATCTATCCTTGCAGTGAGCTCCGAGGGAGAGAAGGGCTTTGTGATATAGTCATCAGCGCCCAGCATCAGGCCGCTGACCTTGTCCATCTCCTGCGTTTTTGCGGAAAGCATGATGATACCCAGAGTAGCGCTCCTGTTGCGCAGCTCCTTGCAAACCTGAAAGCCGTCGATGCCCGGCATCATGATATCGAGCAGTGCGATATCGAAATTGCCGTTTTCCTGATCGAATATCCGCAGAGCCATTTCGCCGTTGTTGACATCAACAACATCGTAGCCTGCTCTTTTGAGGTTAATCACCACAAAATCTCTGATAACATCCTCGTCCTCACAAACAAGTATTCTTTTCATTTTTACACACCGTCCTTCTTCGGTCAAACGCTCTGCTGTTCGGCGGCTCTGGGCTTGCCCATTACCATAGTGGAGTATCCGCCGATCTCATAATCGCCTTCAACGGTATAGAGAGGTGTTGTTCCCGCTCTTTCTCCGTCGATATAAACATTGTATTGCTCAAATGCGTAAAGCTTTATCCCGTGGGGAGTGGGGTTGAAGAACACGATTATCTCTTCAAGCTCATTGTCTCCGTAGAGTGCAAAGCCCACAACACGCTGAGGCAGCTTATCAAAGAATTTCATATTGATGCCGATCTGCTCGGTGGATGACATACGCAGTGCGCTGTGAGCCCTGCGGAATGCTATGAGCCCCTTGTAATAGCTGAAAACATCGTAGAATTCCGATTTTCTGTCCCATTTGAGGCTGTTCACGATGTCGGGGGAATTGTAGCTGTTGTGGTCGTATGCGCCGCCGGGAAGAGGCTTTGAACGGAGAAATTCCTGTCCCGCCTGTATCAGTGCGATGCCCTGTGAAAGCATTACCATCGCCGCCGCCATTTTATCCATCTGCTTGCGCACATTTACAGGATCGGTGGGGTTTGTGTAGGTCAGCTTGTCCCAGAGGGTGAGATTGTCGTGGACCTCCACATAATTCACCGTCTGGCAGGGCGAAACTGCCCATGAATATCTGTCTAAGTTCGGTATCTGCGGGTGGATTACTCTGCCGCACATTACTTCCCTTACATACTGCTTTACCGTATCGCGGAAGTCATCCGAGAAAAATCCGAAGCCCGGAGTGTGGCGGGCGTTGAGCTTCATCGCACGCCTTGAATCCTCAAGCGAGCTGCCGCCGCCTGTCCAGCCCTCGCCATAGAGGACGATATCAGGATTGATCTTTTTGAGCGCCTTTTCCGCAAGATTGAGGGTTTCAATATCGTAAAGTCCCATTAGGTCAAAGCGGAAGCCGTCTATCAGGTATTCCCTTGCCCAGTAGCAGAGGCTGTCGATGATGAACTTGCGCACCATTTTCCTTTCCGTGGCGATCTCATTGCCGCAGCCCGAGCCGTTGGAAAAATATTCATTATTGGCACCGCAGAGCCTGTAGTAGTATTTCGGGAATGTCTTGTTGAAGGGCGAGTCCGCAGTGGCAAAGGTGTGGTTGTAGACCACATCCATTATAACTCTTATCCCCGCATTGTGAAGCGCATGGACAAGGCGCTTGAACTCTGCCACTCTCGAATGGCCGTTAAAGGGATCGGTTGAATATGAGCCTTCGGGGAGATTGAAATTGAGCGGATCATAGCCCCAGTTGAACTGCGGTGTATGTATCTTTGTTTCGTCGATGGTCTGGAAATCGAACACGGGCTGGAGCTGTACATGGGTAA
>CAMHMM010000072.1 GCA_946186215.1 uncultured Ruminococcus sp.
CAATCAGCCTTTTCTGATTTTGCAAGGGCATACAATAATATCATGTTATTCTATAACTTTAAATGGCGGATGACCTGTATCAATGTTAGCAAGCTGTGATGGGCGACATACTCTTGTACTTGTATAAAGTTCAATTTCTACTCTACCATCATTCTCGCATCCTTTTTTAATCTTAACCTGCGTAGGAACATACGGAGATAATCCGGATAGCAAGCTGACAACCTCATCAAGCGATAATAGTTTATCTTTGATATTATGCTCACTCAGAACTATCATATCAAAAACACTGCCGTAATTATCAGAGCAAGAATCTTTCTTTTCAACCCTGATTATCCTAAAAAGAGGCTCATTAATGCCAATATCCATTTCAGCAAGTGCTGATAACAGATTATTCCTGAATATTTCCGGGGTCATCTCTCTGCACTTCTTCATGAATGATTCCTCCTGTAATTCTTGACTTTTCCTCGGTATTCATAAAGTCCTAAAGATACATAACCGTTGGGATTAGCAAGCATTTTCCTGACTTCCAAATAGGTATACAGAGTTGTCAATAGAAAATTTTCTGCATAATAAGTACAGATGATCGTTCAAAAGGAATATGATCACACGGCAATATCGAATCTGCCGCCCTCCTGTCCGAGGAACAGTATCTTTCCGCCCTTGGGCATGGGAATATACGGTGAAGCATCCTTTACATAGGTGGTGTATATCACCTCTCCGAATTTGTTGTATACATACACTGCACTGTTTTCGGGGCGTGTCACTCTAATGGAGGTGTTTGCGATGCTGTCGGATATATGATACCATGCAGCGCCGTCCGTTACCTCCACGTTTTTGACAGAAGCATCGAATACAGGGATATTGTTGTCGGTAAAGAACTGCAGACCGTTGCTGATCTTCAGCAGTGCCGTGCCGTCCCCGTCTCTTTCGATCGTTGCATCCCATATATCCCTGCTACCGGAGGAGGGTATATCACAGAATGAAGTGAGCTGTCCGCTGTCGGTGATCTTCAGAAAGTCGTCCAGTCCGCCGCAGCTTATAAATACATAGCCCTTCAGCTTGTCACACACATACAGACGGGATATGCCGGCGGCATAGTAATTTGTGGAGGAATACTTATCACTGCACAGGAGCAGATCATGACCGCTCAGCTCCCTGTATGTGTTTATAACATCCTCGCTCACATTGTTTTCTTCTATTTTTTGTCCTATATAAGTCTTGTTCTCATAAGAACCGAGACCGGGGTATGAATTTATGCACGCCATCTTTATATATATCCCGTCTGCATTCTCCTCAAATGAGATGCGGCTGCTGCCTCCTGCTGCAAGACGCATATCAAAACTGCCGTCCGCATTTATCGTCTCGCTCACCTCATATTCCAGCTCTGCGAAGTCTCCATCTGCAGTGAGCACATAGTCCGTACATTCCGTCCTGCGGTGGTTGGTCCTTTCCATGTGGAGATATTTGTTATCCTGGAAGGATATACTGCACAGGCTGTCCTGCGATTCGATGTCCATACTGTACCAACCCGCAAACTTAGTATACTCATCAGGGATATTATTTACTATCTCACATTCGGGCAGGGGTGCATCCTCTATGATGATGCCCTTTTCAGACAGCGCCGCATCAAGGAGTGCCAATGCCACCATACCGTTATAGGTGCTTGAACCGTTGCCAGAAAGGACTGCCACGCTTATCTGTTCATCGGGCGCAGAGAGCAGCCATGCGTGATCCGATGAACCGTCGCCGCCTTTATGCAGTGTCTTTATCCCATACTTTTCATAACGGGGAAGATCCGTAAAGTCCCAGCCAAGCCCGTTATCATCACTGTACTCGTTATCGTTCCACCGCATTCCCATCGCATTTTTGGAGTTTTCGGAAAGAACACTGTCATTGCCTGTAAAGAAGGATGCTCCGAAGAGAGCCACATCCGATGCAGTGGCATAAACACCGCCCGTGCCCGATTCCATGAGGTATGATGTTTCATAATGAAGACCGTTGGGCAATACAGCAGGCACCATAGTCGGGATACCGAGCATATCCACTCCCGTGCCTGTGGATACCGCTCCCACTCTGTCCGCGATGTTTGCTTTGATATACTCCGTATAGCTCATGCCGCTTACATTTTCGATGATAAGCTCCAGAAGGTCGAAGCCGTCATTACAGTATGCCGCATATTTTCCCGGATCTGCTTTGAGCCGCTGTGCCGAAAGATATTCGAGCAGTGTATCATGATGAAACCGGTCATTATCATCAAAAAATCCCTCGTTAGTTCTTGTGCTTCCCATTATCCCCGATGTGTGATCCATCAGCATACGCGCGGTTATATCCCTGTATCTCTCATCCGCCAGACTGAAACCGGGCAGATAGTCCGTCACGGGGCGGTCTATATCTATCTTGCCTTCATCCGCAAGTTGCATGACTGCGGCAGTGGTGTATACCTTGCTCACCGAAGCGATATTATACACATATTCGGTATCGTCGCTGACCGAAGCGGCAGCTTTGACAGCTTTTTCATCAGTCGGTGTATTTTCCGCTGATACCGGCGCAATGGACAAAAATATGATCAATGCGGCAAACCCCGCAGATATTCTTTTATTCATAACTCCACACTCCAAATTCCACACTTCACACTCATTCTGTCATAAGCTCCGTTACGGATATTTCCTTTACCTTGCCTGCGCAGAAGTAGGTAACTATGTAGCAGAATACTATCATAAGTATGTCCGCAGCTATCAGAACAGGCACACTCACAACAGCTGCCGCGCCGAAAACTACCATAAAGAACTCCTTGAAAAGCCAGCCCCCGAGGAAGGCACCTATGGTAAGCGATACCACCGTCACGGGCATTATCTTTATTGCCATCTGTGTCATAAGATCCTTCGAGGAATAGCCCAGCCCTTTCATTACGCCGAGGCTGTGACGCTGCCTTTTCACATCCGATGATACGATGAGTCCCAGGATGACAGCCACCACTATGGTTATGACCACAGCTCCGCCTGCACTGCCATATTTCGATACTGCTCCTACCGCTGCAAGGGACTGCTCACCCGTTTCCCTCATTGCAAAAGTATCCTTGATGACAAAGTGCCTGCTGTTGCCTGTTATCACCTTATCACCCACGACTATGGCATAGTCGGTATTCGTAACACCGTAATTTGACACAAGCATAGCTATCTTTTCATCTGCAGCAGAGCGTATGCGCTCCTCAAGATCTCCTGCACCGCCCGACAGGCTCATGCTGTCCTTTACGCTCAAACCGTACTTTTCATAGAGAGCATTTATAAACTGCCGCTCTGTCACACCCTCTGCAGGATATACGGATATGATACCGGAGCGGGCATTTACCTCCATGCGCCTGTAGCCGTCCTCTGTGAGAAGCATCATCATGCCGTTGTTGTAAAGCGTACTGGTTATGCCCGTGATGACATACTTGCAGTCTATGCTGCTGCCTTCTATCACTATGCTGTCGCCTATATCCAGTCCCGTTTCATTTGTCCTGCGTATTGTGATGACAACCTCATTGTCATGCTCCGGGAGCCGTCCTCTTAAAAGTCCTATGCTCTCCGAATCATTGTAGTCCTTATATACTATCACAGTGCCCTGTATGTCAGAGCCCTTCACTGAATAATACTTTTCCTTGTAGGTGACGAGTGCCTTCCTCACCTCCGGCATAGAGGCTATCTCATCCCTTACCTTATACGGATCTGTGCCGTTTGTAAGCGTCACCTGCACGGTCTGATCCACATTTTCCATGACCTCAAAGGACTTCGCCCCGTCCTTGAAAGCCCATGCTCCTGTGATACAGAACATTATGGCAATGCCTGCCGCAGTGGTGCATACCGCTGTGCCGACCGACGACCTTATGTCCTTTAAAAAGCTCCTCATCGCAAGGGTGATGTTTATATTGCCCTTTGCCTTTTCAAGGGGCAGTATGTTCCTGCCGAAATGATGAGTTTTTATGCCCTTTCTGAATGCCACTACAGGAGGATATTTTTTCACCGCTGCAGCCTTTATAAGTGCGAAAACTATCACAAGAACGGTGATGAAAACAGGCACGGCGATCATCACAACCGGATCTGTATGCCCCTTGACACTGCGCCCCATCATACTCTGAACGCCTCTGTTCATCAATGGATCAATAAACAGCGAAGCTACAGAGCCTATCACAGCACCTATGCCGCCGCATATCACATATTCAAAGACATAGGAGAAGGATATTTCCCGTACAGTGTAGCCCAGCGCTTCGAGCACGCCTATCTGCTGCATCTGATCCTCGATGTCATCGGATATCCTGTGCATTATCATCAATAGAGCTGACAGCATCGTGATAAGGGAGAATGCGCACATAAAGCCCATGAACATGGTAAGGAACATAAGCTCCAGTTCCTTTTCTTCCTTTGATGTCATGCAGGAAAAATAAGGCGCTAAATTCTCATAGGATACCTCCGTACACTGCTTCATGAAAACTTCGTAGCTGAAATCCTTACCGCTGTTGAACCACAGCGTTCTTTTCACTCCGCCGCTGCTGCTGAATATGGTAGCAAACAGTGCATAGTCGCTGTCGGAGATCACGCACTTCTGCCCATAACCGCGCTCGTTTGTAAGAAGTCCCGTTTCATAGAATCCCGCTATCTCAAAGGGATAGTCCTTCCCGCCGCTGCTCAAAGTGATCGTATCTCCCGGCTTGCAGCCCTTGCTCACACTGAAATACACGGGCAGCCATATCGGATGAGAAAGCTCTGCTATCTCCTCCTCGGGGAGCTGCTCCCGCTTTGTAAAGCTTTCTATTTTTCTTTCGGTCTTTTCCGTTACAAATTCAAGCACAGATATGCTCTTTTCGCCGCCCGGATACACCACATCCATAAATTCGGGAAATACGATATCCCGCTCGACTATATCATCTATACCGTATTCCTGCTCGAGCAGATCACGGTACTCGTCCCGGTATCTGTCCTTATCTATCATAACGACGGTATTGTATGAGCCCGATGCCTCGAAGCTGTCATCAAACGCCTTGTCCATCTTTGCGGAGTTTACCGCAAACACCGTGAGCATCATGGATGTCACCATAGTCAGAAAGGCGATGGCGATCGCCTCTTTCCTGTTCTTTTTCAGCCTGAACAGGGACAGGCGGATAATATTATTCATTATATCTACCTCTTATCATTACCAGCCCATTTTTTCAAGGAATACCGTCAGACCTGAACGGCGTTCCTTGCTGTCATCTTCGCTGTAGGGCGGCATATGGTAGTCGCCTACCACACCGCCGTCCCGCAGATAAAGCACTCTTGTGCCTCTGAGAGCCGTTTTCAGATCATGCGTTACCATAACAATACTCTGACCGTTTTTATGTATCTCTGTGAAAATATCCAGCACATCACGGGATGATGCGGAATTGAGCGCACCCGTAGGCTCATCGGCGAATAGTATCTTCGGATTGTTTATCACAGCCCTCACGATGCCCACACGCTGCGCCTCACCGCCCGAAAGCTGATTTGGATATTTCTTCCAGTCCTCCTCGGTAAGTCCGACCTTTTTGAGAAGTGTCTTTGCCTTGTTCACGAGCTCATCCGAATTTTTCTGTACTATCAGCGCCCCTGTCAGCACATTGTCAAGTACCGTCTGATCATCGAGCAGATACACGCTCTGGAATACAAATCCGCAGTTGCCGCGCCTAAAAAGAGCAAGCTCATCGTTGGAATAATCCTGTATCTGCGTATCTCCGAAGAAAACCTTGCCGAGCGTGGGCTTGTCCATGCCCGACAGTGCATAGAGCAAAGTTGATTTTCCCGAGCCCGATGAGCCCATTATAACGGTGAAGTCGCCCTCATATATATCGAGATCAAGATTCTTTATAACGTGCTGCTGTGTGCCGCCGTTTGAGAATGATTTGCAGAGTTTTTCCGTCCTAAGAATAGAAGAAGCCATATATAACATCCTTTCCGTGTTCTCTCTGGGTTTAAGGATATTATACATGACTTCCGGAAAAACTTCCATAAATCTTTCCTATAAGATTCTTATATTTTTCTTAAATCGGTCAGCTCAGAGGGATGATAAGCGTCACGGCAAGCCCGTCTGTGCTTTCAGCGATAAGGTCGCCGTTCATCTTCTTCATCAGCATTTTTGCGATGTAGAGCCCAAGGCCGTTGCCGTCACGGTCACTGTCAGCCCATGCCTTGCCGCGGTAGAATTTGTTTGTGATAAGCTCTATCTCATCGGCGGGCACGCCCTGCCCGTGATCCTGTATGCGCATTTCAAGAAATCTTTCCGACACCGAAAAGCATATATCTATCGGGGTGTCAGCGTACTTGTATGAATTTGATATGATATTGCCGATGACCTGTGCCATGCGCTTGCGGTCGATGTTGATTATCACCTGCGGCAGCTCGCTCATGATAACATAATGCTTATCATCACAGGCCCTTACTATATCGGAAAGCACACCCGAATCCTCATCACGGCAGCTTACTTTGAACTCTCCCAGGTCATCGAGCGTAGCGGTGAACAGATCGCTCACAAGGGCGTTTATCTGATCGGTTTTCTGCAGTATGCCCTCTATGCCTTCGTTCATACTGTTTGTCTCGTCTTTGTCAAAAACAATATCAGTACCTGCATTTTCCGCCTTTACCGCAAACCTCATCTGCAAAAGCTCTGCCGCAAGTTTGATGCCCGTGACAGGTGTTTTGAGATCATGACTGAGCGATGCCACAAGCTCGCGCTCCTTTTTCTGCAGCTCAAGCTCACGCTGCTTTGAAGCAGACAGCTCTTCACGCATTATGTCAAAGCTTTCGGAGAAAGCGCCAAAGAGATTATCCCTGTCCATTTCAAGCGGCTCATCAAGCCTGCCCTCGGCCACTCTCCCTGCAAAGCTCTGCATTTTTTTAAACGGCGTTATGACCTTCCTGTCCAGATACACCCCGAAGCCGAACATGCCAAATAGTATAAGTACCGCACAGACAGCCATCCCAGAGATGAATTTGTACCGCAGAGATCTGTAGCCGTCAAGTCCGTCATCGGGTATGATAACGCAGCCCCATACACCGCTTTCGTCTCTGAGATACTGATAGGGATATCGTTTCTGTATGGCAGTCTCCACCGTCAGCCTTTCTTCTGCGGAAGTATTTGAATACAGTACATTGTCGGTCATATCGAGTATGACAAATCCGTTGCTGTATCCGCAGCCGTCAAGCACATCAAGCTCGGTGCGGTTTTCCTCCGCTGTGCGTGCAATGTCGTTTAGAGCAGATATGGTTTCGCGTGAGCTGTCCTGTGTGATAGAACCGGAGGTCATCACCGCAAAAAGCAGTATCCCCGCGAGAAAAATCACCGCCGTGATCACGGTCGTACGTATGTAGTTTTTCATGCGTGCTCACCGCGTCTGACAGCATCCTTCTCTACCACATATCCCACACCCCATACAGTCTTGATGACAGAGGGGTTCTTAAGCTCTGTCTCTATCTTTTCCCTGATATGACGTATATGTACGGATATAGTTCCGTCACCCGTGTATTCGTCCTCCCACACGTTTTTGAGAAGCTCTTCCTTAGTGACTACTCTGCCTGCATTTTCGAGCAGATAGGTAAGCAGCTTGTACTCCATTGCCCTGAGCTCTTCCTGTCTGCCGCCTGAGATAAGCTTGTGCATCGCGGTATCGAGATATACATCCTCGCGGAAGTATATCCTGTTATCATCGGTATGTACAGCCTTTTCCTGAGTGCCTGCAATAAGCTGCGCTGCCTGTGCAGCCTTTTCGTATCTGCCGAGTATCGCCTTGACCTTTGCGAATAGCACACCAAGAGTATACGGCTTCTTGATGTAATCATCGCCGCCGATATTCAGTGCTATGATAACATCATCGTCGCTTGTGCGGGCACTTATGAAAAGTATCGGCATATCATAGTTCTCGCGTATTTTCCTGCACAGATCAAAGCCCGACCTGTCACCGAGGTTTATATCGAGCAGCAGCAGTGATATCTCATGATCGTCTAGGAACTTCACCGCGTCATCATAGCTTGTAACATAGGCGGTCTTACAGCCTAAGATATTGAAATATTCCGCTGTTGAACGGGCTATAAGCTCATCATCATCTATCATCAGCACTTTGTATTCCGTATCGTTCATATCTGCCTCCCCTTTCGGAGCATCCGCCCTACTCAGCAACAAAATGGCACCTACCGTCTTAGACGGGGTATATCACTGACTTCTTACGCACTACTATCGGTTGTAGGCAATAGTTTTTCTTCCCGTTTGAATAAATATCCTCCAGAAGATGCTGCACTTCATCTGTACCCCATCTATATCCTCGCTGAAATGACGGCACATAGAATGTGCCTTTGATCTCGCTTACAAGCTTGGTCTCCAAAAGGATTTGATCGTGTATCTCCATAAGACTTCCTTTCTGATGTTCGTTTGTAATCTATAATCTTCCAGCTTTAATCAAATAATTTATTCACATCAATATCGGACTTTAACCCTTCGGGCAAAACAATCTTCATTCTGCCGCCGAACTGCATCAGCCACCCCCAGAAGGGCATAAGCGCACACTTAAGCAAAAAAGCGCAGACTAAGCAGTTTTGGGATGC
>CAMHMM010000073.1 GCA_946186215.1 uncultured Ruminococcus sp.
AGCGGAGTGACAAAGCTCTTGCTGTAGCGGTTCCTGAAGCTGTAGCTGACTGCGATTATCAGTCCGCAGAACGCCGCTGACAGGCAGCACAGAAGGTAATCTGATATCCCCAGGTTTTCCGTAAATATACTCTCGAACAACATATGATCAATCCTTAAAAGTAATTTTCCCAAACGGTGTCACGCATCAGCACATTGCAGCCATTTTTTCGGAGTATGTGCCGTATCTGTCCTGCTCTCCCGCTGCCTCGAGCCTGAAATATTCACCGTATTTTGAAAACGATGTCGGGTAGGCTCTGATCTGCGAGCCCACTATCTTGATCTCAAGCAGCACACTGCCGCCGTCCATGATAAGGCTTCCTGCGTCACCGTGGATAAGATTAAGATCGTTTCGTCTGCACCTTACATTGAAATCAAATGTCATCCTTATCTGCTCATCCTGCGTGCCGAAAAGAGCGATCCTGTCGTAGCACATCATAAGGGATGGCTGTGCATCATAAAAGTCCCTGCAATAGTCGATCTCATTCATTATCTGTGACTCAAAGGGCTTTTCTCCCGTGAGGATATAGTTCTCCGCCTGGGCCAGCGTCATTGCCGCCCTGCGCTTGTAGACCGTGCCTTTGAATTTCTTTTTGAGCTCCATGAATACCGTCGAGCCGCCGTCCGCAGGTCTGCCGTAGGCGCGGAGCCTGAGCTTTTCCTTATATATCGGCTTGTCGAGAGAGCGCAGTATCATCCTGTTGTCAGCCGAATCGAAGTAAAGGCTGTATATTGTAGTGAGACCGTATCTGTCCACGCTCATATACGGCGCGATAAGGCAGCGCAGCCGCCTGTACTGCTCAGTGGTGAGCATATATTTGAGCTCTTCTCTTCTGAATACCGTGGTGATCAATTTTCCACTTCCGTCCTGATTTTTCAAAGCGCTGCGGTCATATGTCAATGCAGGCGGATGCCCCGCTGCAAATCATCGTTTGGCGGTGTTCATCAGCGAGGACGATCTTCCCCCCGCTGAACACCATGAATATCCTGATACACCGTATTTCCTGTGCGGTGCATAGCTTATATTATTATAATACACTTTCATCCTTAAATCAAGCTTAATCAAAGGTGAAAATTTTGTGTAAATCAAAACTGTGAAAGAAAAAACAGCCGACTGCGTGATCGGCTGCTCGGAATAAAGCTTATCAGATAAGGCTCTCGCCCTCGCCCATTACCGCGATATCAATGGCTGTGGCATCCTCGATATGGAAGCACATCATTCTGTTTCCTGTCTGCTCATTGTAGATGCTGCGCAGATGGGGTGCTGAATCAAGCATAGCCTCTGCATACTTTGCATCGGTCTCAAAGACAGCCTTTCCTGTGTATCTGATCCAGTGGCCGTCCTTCTTGCAGGCTGCTATCTCCACCTTGGGATTAGCGCAGAGCTGCTTGTAAACATTCTTGAAATCGCCCACTCCGAAGATCACCTTGCCGTCCAGTTCAAGAACAGCTCCCAGCGGTCTGAGCTTGGGCTGATCGCCGTCTGCGGTTGCAAGGAAGAATACTCCCGCTTCTCTGAGAAAATCATATATTTTGCTCATACAAAACACTCCTTTATCGCCTGACCTGTGAGGCTTTATTTTAATGTATCCTCCCCGTCAAACACAGGGAGGACACGCTTATCCGGTTATCAATCCTCGCCTGTTTCCTCTATCTTCTTTGCATTCACTTTCTGGATGTCGGGGAAGAAGGAGAGAACAGGCTCTACATCTGTTTTGCCCTTTATGCGGCGCTCAATGTAGTTTTTAGTGATCTTTCTTACCAGCGGAGCCAGTGCCACAACGCCGATAAGGTTGGGTATCATCATCATACCGTTGAATGTGTCGGAGATATCCCATGCAAGGCTTGATGTGAGCATAGCGCCTGAAACGGTCATTGCAGTGAATATCGCCTTGTAGATGCTAACAGCCAGCGGAGCCTTCTCGCCTGCAAGATATTCCACTGCCTTTGAACCGTAATGCGACCAACCGAGCACTGTGGTGAACGCGAAGAGAAGTATCGCAAGGGCGATAAAGCATCTGCCCAGTTCAAAATTGCCGATGGTGAAAACGGTATTGAATGCCTCTGCAACAAGTGTGGAATCGCTGCCTGTTATTGCCTCGCCTGTTTCAAGGTTTATAACTCCGGATGTGAGTATGGTCAGAGCGGTCATTGTGCAGACGATCATTGTGTCCGCAAATACCTCAAAGATGCCCCAGAGCCCCTGCTTTACAGGCTCGATAACATTGGAGTTGGAATGGACCATGACCGAGGAGCCGAGACCTGCCTCGTTAGAGAACACGCCTCTCTTGCAGCCCATGGTGATGACACTTTTGAGCGTAAGGCCGCCTGCTGCGCCCCATACAGCCTTTGATGTGAATGCGCTGGAGAATATTGCGCCGAATGCGCCGCCGATATGCTTTGCATTTGTGAATATGATAGCAAGTGAGCCGAGAATGAATACGACCACCATAAAGGGAACTATCTTTTCGGCAACTGTTGCTATTCTCTGGATACCGCCGAGAATGATAACACCGACGAGTACCATCAGCAGTACGCCGACTATGAGCATATAAAGCGTTACCTGTGTGCTGCCGTCAGCCGAACCGTAGAGAACTATATCGGAAAGTGCGCTGATATTGAATGCGGATGTCAGATTGACAACGATCTTGTTTATCTGCCCCATGTTGCCGATACCAAAGGATGCGAGCACGGCACATACCGCAAATATCACTGCGAGCACCTTGCCCACCTTCTGCATACCCTTGTAGCCGCCAAGTCCGTCCTGCAGATAGTACATGGCACCGCCCGACCATTCGCCGGATTTGTTCTTGCGGCGGAAATATATGCCGAGCACATTTTCGGAATAGTTGGTCATCATACCGAAAAAGGCCGCTACCCACATCCAGAATACCGCACCCGGGCCGCCTGACATTATTGCAGCAGCCACGCCTGCGATGTTTCCGACACCGACCGTTGCCGCAAGAGCCGTACATAGTGCCTGAAACTGGGAGATCGAAGCCTTCTCCCCCGTTTTGCCCTTTACCTTGGTATCAAAGAGGCTGCCTATGGTCTTCTTGATCCAGTGTCCGATGTGTGTGACCTGAAAAAAGCCCGTAAGCACCGTCATGATAACGCCGACTGCGATAAGCAACCACACGCCTATCGTAGCCCAGACAAAGGTATTAATCTTATCATTGATATTGGCAATGATTTCCAGTAAGCTGTTCATTTAGATTTCCCGCACTTTCATATTACTACTATCTTCTGCAGATTGCCGAGCCAGGTGTCACCATTGGCACGGTAGGTCTCTGTCATATTTCTGATCACAACGCTGTTTGTATCGTTTGTCTCTCCCTGCTCGTCGATATAGGTGCCCGTAGCACTGATGCAGTAGGGCTCACCGTGATCCATACCCATGTATATCATGATATGACCCTTGAAATAGAGTATGGCACCTATGGGGATCTTTTTCATCAGCTCTGTCTTCTGAGCCTGGGAATATGAGCTGACATCGTATGTGGTCTTGTTGTTGACTCCTGCGATGTCACCCGAAACACGGGGAAGCCTTATGCCGAAGCAGCGGTATATCTCGCCTGTGATGCCCGAGCAGTCATTTGAATAGTCAAGGCCTGCCCAGCCGTATCTGTCGCCTAAAAGCTTGAATGCCTGCCGCAGGACATTTCCCCTTGTGTATGGCAGATAGCCGATATTCACATCCTCCTTGATGGAAACAAGGGAGTATTTGTCGGTTATCATGCCGTTGCTGTCCCTTACGGGGAGCTTTACAACATAGCAGTTGCTGCACTCTCTGTCATTTAAAAATTCGGGATAATCCGATACACGCACGAGAGGCAGCTTTGTGCCCATGGGGATCAGCTGATTTGAAAGCTGCGGGTTCCACTGGTCGGCCTGAAGTCTTATCTCCCTGCCTGTTACAACGAGGAATTCACCGGGATCCATCCTGTCCAGCCATTCATCCTTTGACTCGCAAAGTGCCACACAGTCCTTGCTCACCCATCCCGAGAACCTGTCAAAGAGGACATAGTACCATTCTCCGTCCTCTGTCTCGTGGACAATGACAAGCGGCTCATATGGCATATATTCCGACATTACCAGCACATCGAAGAACCTGTCTGTGGAATCCTCGCCTACAAAATCATAGGTCGGTGCTGTACGCAGTGAGGAACGCTTTATCGAGTATCCGTATCGCGGTTCGATGCTGTCGGGGATATCTTCCTTGTTTATCTTTGAAGCTATCTTCTTCCAGTAGCTTTTTGTGGTGGGCTTGCCGTTTCTGTAGTACTTTGACGGATCAGAGGGTATCTGAAAGTCACCCATCAGCTCCGCTATCATATCGCCGTTGATCTCATCTTCAAGCGAGTAGATATCTATAGTGTAATTCTGCGTTGAGATCGTAAAGGGGTTATCCTCATTGAATTTTCTGATCTGTGACTTTGAGCGGACTGTCTTTTCATCCTGACCTGTGCTGTCGTAATACTTTTCTATCCAGTATTCCGCATCGGTCATCTCAAAGGTAACGCTGTCGTCTGTTCTGACATAGCTGCTGATATCAGCCGCGCTGACCGCAGCAGGTATGAACGACAGCCCGATCGTCAAAGCGGCGATCACCGATATTACCTTTTTCATCCGATCCTCTCCTTAGCTAAGTGATACAAGAAGCTCGTCTATCTTTTCGATAAGAAGCTCCTTTGTCCTTTCGGGTGTCTCGCTCAGATCCGTCGATGCCATGGTCTGGTGACCGCCGCCTCCGAGCATTTCCATCAGGAACTGCACATTGAGCGCACCATAGGAACGCGCGGATATCTTCGAGCCGTTGTTTGTGGCAAAGATAACAAAGCTTGCATCCACATCAACGATGCTGAGCATTTCATCAGCCGCCTGAGGCGCAGCAACGCGGATCTCGGGGGAATTGTCGTTTGTGACTGCGATAGCGCAGCGGCGGTATATTTCGGTAGTGGTTATGAGCTTTGAGCGCAGTATTTCCGTTTCCATGGTGCTTGCAAAAAGCAGCTTGACGGCAACGGTATCCGCTCCGAGCTTTTTCAGATATGCCGCAGCCTCAAAGGTGCGCACACCCGTTTTCATAATGAAATTCTTTGTGTCGAGCATGATGCCCGAAAGAAGCGCATCCGCATAATAGCATGAGATATTCTTCTTGAGATTGAGGTACTGTATCACCTCGGTGACCATTTCAGCCGCAGATGAGGCATAGGGCTCATGCAGCGAGAGCACCGCATTGTCTATGCAGTCTACCACAAGTCTGTGGTGGTCGATATACGCCACTCTTGATGCCTTCTGGTACAAAGCGGGTGAATCGAGCTTTGCCTTGTTGTTTGTATCAACTATGATCAGAAGCCCGTTGTTTTCAAGCATCGCCAGCGCGGATGCCTCGTCGATGAACAGCTCTGTTTCCTCGTCGAGATTGTCTCTGAGGCGGGCGATTATCGGCTGTGCAAGTGTTGCGTTGAGGTTTGAATACACATACGCATTGCATCCTGCAGCTCTTATCGCGCCTGCAAGACCTGCCGCAGAGCCCACCGCATCGAGGTCGCCCCAGGAATGTCCCATGATGATGACATTTTCCGTAGACTCGATAAGGCTTTGCAGGCTCGTGGCGAATATCCTTGTCTTTACCTTGGTATTCTTGCCCATTCCGGGAGAATTTCCGCCGAAGAAGCGGAAGTCCTTTTCATCTTTGACAGCGACCTGATCTCCGCCGCGTCCGAGAGTCATTTCAAGAGCCTGTCTTGCAAAGCTCTCGCTCTCCCTCAGGGAATTGTTGCTCTTGCCCACACCGATGGAGAGGGTAACGGAATAATGCTCACCCACCATGATCTTGTGCGCCTTATCCATGATCGAGCGAAAGCCCTCTTCGCACAGAGCGTCAAGCTGTTCGTTGCTGACAACGGCAAAATAGCGGTCTGCCGTGGTCTTGCGTACGATGCCTCCGTGTTCCTCGATAAATTCCTCAACAAGCCTGTCGATCTGCATCGTGATATGTCCCTTGTCGGAATCCCTGCTGTTTGCCAGCATCTCATCCACATTATCGATGGTGATTATCATGATGCGGGTAAGGCTCTTGTCGTATTTTTCCGAGATATTGGTAAGGTCGGTGACATCGTTAAAGCACAGAAGAGTAAGTACCGAGGATTCACCGTCGGTCTTCATCTCTGCAGGGACTTTGTCCGTTTCGATGGCCTTGACCTCATAGTATTTCGTGCCGTGCTTTACGGTCATAGTCCCCTTTTCAGCAAGGCTCTCCATGTCGATGCCCATAACGGAGGAGATATTCAGTCCGTAGGCATCCTCTCCGCCTATCTGTACGCCGAAAGCCTCGTTTATCCATACTATGGTGCCATTGCGGTCGGTCACCGCAGCAGGCTCGGGAAATTTGTAGAGCGAATCCTTTTTGATAAGGTCAAGCTCCACATCTATCTCGTTTACGAATTTATGCAGATTTTTTTCAGACAGAGAGAACAGATAAAGATATATCAGCGTGATGGCAGATATCACCGCCAGCATCACCCAGAAAAGCCAGTCATTGTATTTTGATACGGCGAATGCACATCCAATAGATGCCACAACCAGCATCATAGAAACAAGCTTGAACGCTCTCCAGCCCTTTCCGGTCAAAACACATCCCCCCTAATGTCATCTTCCGCACAATGCCCTGCACTGCACGGCGTGATCAGATCTCCTCGATTATCGGCAGTATCATGGGATTTCTGCCCGTCTTCTTATAGATAAAATCGGAGAGATCGGCTTTAAGCTCTGTCTTGATGTAGTTCCAGTCAAGCGAGCCGCCGTCAAGACACTCATCAAGCGTACCCGTGAGCACCTCACGCGCCTGCTCCATCATTTCCTCATTCTCGCGGACATACACAAAGCCTCTCGAAACGATATCGGGGCCTGCCGCAACCATTCCAGAAGCGGTATCTATGGTCACTGCCACAACGATAAGTCCGTCCTCGGCAAGGTGCTTTCTGTCACGAAGCACGATAGAGCCTACATCACCAACGCCAAGACCATCCACAAGCACGCGCCCTGCCTGCACCTTTCCGGTGATGGACATATCCGTGCCGTCTGTCTCGATCACATCGCCGATAGAGCCGATGAATACATTCGATTTGGGGATACCCAGTGAATAGGCCAGCCCCGCATTCTTTTTCAGGTGCTTGTACTCGCCGTGTACCGGTATGAAAAATCTCGGCTTGGTAAGCGCCATTATGAGCTTTATTTCCTCCTGACAAGCGTGACCGGAAACATGGACATCATACATGGATTCATATACGACCTCTGCGCCTGCCTTTAAAAGCTCGTTTACTACCTTGGTGACAAATTTCTCGTTGCCGGGTATGGGATGAGCGCTTATGATAATATAGTCCTGCGGAGTTATAGTGACCGTCCTGTGCTCGCCCATGGCCATCCTTGTCAGCGCAGACATGGGCTCGCCCTGTGAGCCAGTGGTGATAAGGCATATCTGCTCGGGCGGATACTTGTTCATCTCCTCCACCTCGATGAAAATATCCTCGGGTGCGGTGAGATATTTAAGCTCCGTTGCCGCAGCGATGGCATTGAGCATACTCCTGCCGAACACAGCCACCTTGCGCCCGTCGCGCTCGGCGTTGTTTATTATCTGCTGGATACGGTGTATATTTGATGCAAAGGTCGCGATTATTATGCGTTTTCCGTCCGCCCTTGCAAAGAGGCGTTCAAAGCTCTCACCCACGATCCTTTCAGAGGGAGTATGTCCCGGGCGCTCGGCATTGGTGGAGTCTGACATAAGCGCCAGCACGCCTTTGCTTCCCAGCTCTCCGAAGCGTGCCAGGTCGATTATCTCGCCGTCGATGGGCGTGAAATCCACCTTGAAATCACCGGTGTGGATGACCGTTCCTGCGGGTGTATGAATCGCAAGGCCTACGGAATCGGGTATAGAGTGATTTACTCTTATAAACTCCACCGTCATACAGCCGAGCTTTACCGACTGCCCCGGAGTGAGCACATTGAGGTCTGCCGAACGCAGTATATCATGCTCCTTGAGCTTGCCCTCTATCAGTGCGATGGTGAGCCTTGTAGCATATACCGGCCTGTTGACCTTCATGAGAAGATATGCAAGACCGCCGATATGATCCTCGTGGCCGTGAGTTATGATGATGCCCCTTACCCTGTCCGCATTCTGCTCCACATAGGTAAAATCGGGTATAACAAGGTCAACGCCGGGCATATCCGAATCGGGGAATGCCAGGCCGCAGTCCACGATGAATATATCATTGCCGCACTCGAACGCGGTCATATTCTTGCCTATCTCGTTGAGGCCGCCCAGAGGGATGATCTTCAGGGGAGCGCGGCGCACAGGCACATGATTTGAATAATATGCATTGCCCGAGGGCTCAGGCATATCCTTTCTGACCTTCTTCTTCTTTTTCGTCGGAGTGCCTGGAGCGGAAGCATTGCTCCTGCCGCCTGTCTCCTGCATGGTAGCAGCCTTTACCGCTCTTTCCGTGCGTTCAAGGCGCT
>CAMHMM010000074.1 GCA_946186215.1 uncultured Ruminococcus sp.
ACTTTACGCGCCCGACACTCACATCCTCGAAGCCCTTTACCGTGTATTCCTTTTCGGTCTGTGCCTTTGCCATCGCAAAGGTGTATCTGCCGCCCTGAAAATGCTCGTGAGCGAGTATGGAGCCGCCCACTATGGGAAGATCGGCATTGGAGCCCACAAAATAGTGAGGCAGTCTGTCGATGAATGAAAACAGCTTTTCAAATGCGCTTTTGTCTATGACCATCGGTGTATGCGCCGTGTTGAACACGATGCAGTGCTCGTTGTAGTAAACATAGGGTGAATACTGGAAGGCCCATTTCTGCCCTGCTATCTCCATCGGGATAACGCGGTGGTTCGCCCTTGCGGGATGATCCACGCGCCCCGCATAGCCCACATTTTCAATGCAGAGCTGGCATTTGGGATAGCCTGACTTCACATTCCTTGCGGCGGCTATCGCCTTGGGATCCTTTTCGGGCTTGGAAAGGTTGATGGTGATATCAAGCTCGCCGTACTCCGTCTGCGCCTTCCAGCGGATATCCTTTTTGATGCGGTAGCGGCGGATATAGTCCGTATCCTGCGAGAATCTGTAGTAATTGTCCGTCGCCTGCTCTGCGGAAACGGCACGGTCTGCCTCAAAGCGCCTTATCACCTCGGAGGGGCGCGGAGTGATGCAGTTCATCAGCTGTGTGTCGAACAGGTCGCGGTATGCGATGCTGTCCTCACAGAGCCCCTTTCCGACCGCGTAGGACAAAAGCCCGGACAGTATCTCCTCAAGCTCTATTGAGGGAATGCTGTCGGGCGCGGTATATTCATCCAGTGAAAGCACGGAAAGTATCCTGTTCACAGAATAGATGCGCTCATTCTCGTCGATGAGCCCTTTCCTGATGCCGTATTCCGCCAGTGCGCCGATATATGTGTCGATCTTCATAAGCACCTCTGATAGCTGTTTAAAAAACACGGATAAGGATTTTTCATGTATCTTCCCCGCCGAAGGCAGGTCGTTTGCGCTCTAAAACTGAATAATGCATAATGCACAATGACAGAGTGGTACATACTGCATCGCAGTCATCCCGACCCCCCGTATACACAATCCATTGTGCATTACACATTACCCAATGCTTTCTATTGAAGCCGTATAGCGAGCCAGTCCTCCGACTGCCGCTCCTCAACGGTCACAAAGCCGTTTTCGTGAAGTGCGCTGCGCACCTCGTCCGCACGCTGGGAGATTATCCCCGAAACGATCAGCACGGCATTTTCTGCCATGAAGCTCCTGAAATAGGGTGCCATTGCGATGAGCACATCTGCCACGATATTCGCGGTGATGATGTCATAGCCGCCGCCCAGCTTTTCACGAAGCCCTGCATTCGCGGTGATATTTCCGCAGTATGCCTTGTATTTCTCTTTTGGTATGCCGTTCTTTGCGGCGTTTTCCGCAGCGATCCTGACACTGTTTTCGTCGATATCCGTCGCCGCAGCAAAGTCTGCGCCCAGAAGCAGTGCCGCAATGCTGAGTATGCCGCTGCCGCAGCCCAGATCCAGCACGCGCTCGCCGCCCTTTATGATGCTGTCTAAAAATTCCAGACAGAGCATAGTGGTGTTGTGCTTGCCGGTGCCGAAGCTGGAGCCCGGGTCTATTTCAAGCATTGTCCTGCCGTCGGGCTGCATCTCTTCCCATGAGGGCTTTACCGCAAGGCGGCTGCCCACGGTGAAGGGCTTGAAATACTTTTTCCAGTTTTCCGCCCAGTCCTCTTCGCGGATCCCTCTCGGGGAGGATATCTCCAGTCTGCCGTATTTGTTTTCGCTGTCGAGCGCCTTGAGTGCGGCTATCTGCGAGCGCGCATTTGCCAGCATCTCCGCGCCCTGCTCATTGTCGGGAATGTAGAAGGACACTGCTGTTTCGGCTGTTCTGAGCGAGTAGAGGTCATCCTCCACATAGTCCCAGTTGCCGTCCTTATGAGCGAGAAAATCCTCAAACACGCGGCTGTCGGTTATCTCAAAGCCGCCTATGCCCACATTCATGAGCCTGCCCGTTACGGGCTCGATCCCCTCCGAGGAGGTGAATACATCTATCTTGAACCAATCCATTGCTGTTCCTTATTTGTTCGTGATCCTGCCGAAGCTGCCGCTGACGGAGTTGTAACCGCAGCTCGTGCATCTTGATTTTACGCCGCCGTTTTTCCAGCTGCACACAGGACAGGTCCAGCCGTGGGGATCCTGCTCTGCCTTCTGGTATTCTGCAGCCTCCTCCTCGGTGGCAAATGCCGTTTCCCTGTCGTTTTCGTGCATCGCATCCCTGAGCCACCGCTTGACGGTATTGCTGTCTGAGATGGCGCGTCTGCCGAGCACAGATTCCCTGAGTGTCTTCTGGAAGATAAAGGGTATCTTCAGGCTGTCCCTGTCGGGGAGATTGAGCATTACATAGAGGTAGAACTCTACAAGGTACTCGTTGTCGCGCCCGTAATCCTCATCGTTCTCGCTGGTGATGGTCTGGTTTTTCTGAATGACCTCCACATCGAAGATATCGCGGAAGTGGCAAAGCTGCGGCTGTGTTGTGTTATTGGGAATAAAGCGCACGAGCTGATGCACTGCATCCACCTCGAATACGCCAGTGAGCGTTTCGCAGGTGCGCGTTGCCTCGAACTGTGCAAAGCGGGTGAGGAGCCTTCCTGCATTGAGGTCGGACACGCCGCCCTCGCCTGCGATGACCGAGGCTCTTGAAACGCCGCATGACATACAGATACTGCGGATGCCTCTGTTCACATAGGAGCATTTCGGGCATATCCACGAGGATGCGCTGCGTTTTGCGGCTTCCATCAGCCTGATATCATCGTCGGATTCATAGGCGGTATCAAGAGGCGGTTCCTTCATGGCACCTCTTACCCAGCGCTTGATAACATAGCTGTCCTCTACGGCACGCTTGCCCAGCAGTGATTCCTTCAGTGTTTTCTGGAAGATAAAGGGGATCCTCACATTGGGCTTGTCGGGATCGGAAAGCATTATATACAGGTAGAATTCCGAGAAATAGGGCTTTTCTTCCTTTGCGGCCTTTTCGTCCTCGCCGGTGCCCTCGCCGCTCTCATCATAGCCCTTGTCGGTATCGTGGAATATGGTGTCCGCCTCAAGTATATCGGCGTAGTGGAGATATGTGGGATCCATGCCGTTTGAGGGGACGAATCTCATCATCTGATGTATCGCATCGGTCTCAAACATTCCGGTGAGCGATTCATAGCTCATTGTCGCGCTGAACTTTGAAAAGCTCGCAAGGCGTTTATTTTCAGCCATAATTACCCCCTTGTCGGGCAGGCAGAGCCTGCAGCCACCCGGCAGGCAGAGCCTGCAATCACCCGTACTCTATTTTGATAGAAAATTCTTATTTGTTGCTCGGAACGCTTATTTGTTAAAATGAGCTGAGTGTGATCAGCAGGCAGAGCCTGCAGTCACTCGTACTCTATTTTGGAAGAAGACGCTTGTTTGTTGCTCGGTTCGTTAATAAACCCCACCACCACCGCCTGAAGGCGGCGGTCCCCCTCCCCTTTCAGGGGAGGCAAGGCAGGCAGAGCCTGTAATCATCCGTATGCTGTTTTGAAAGAAGATGCTTAATTGTTATACTCATTATAAGCGGAAACGCTCTGTGAGCCTCCCTCGGGGAGGAAGGTCGTCCGCCGTTATTCTACTCTGGTAATGACCGGCTCATACTCCACGCGCAGAGAGGGCAGCTTTTCCATGGTGTAATAGTAATTCTCTGCCCAGTCCTCGCCCTGAGCGGGATCATTCTCGCCGCCTGCGGGCGGTGCGAATATGGTGATATCCAGCTCTGCCACGCCGTCAAGGGGCTTTTCGGTGAATGCGCTCATAAGGTCGATGACCTTTGCTTTGGGAGATTTATAGAACCATCTGTCATTTATGCGTATCATATAGTTGCCCTCATCCTCGAAGGTAAGCTCGCAGAAATGAGGGTTCCCCTCAAATTTAACGGGGATGCTGATGCCGTCGGAATCCTCCGCACCGCCCCAGCGCATTTTCACGGGGAGTGTGAGGTCATCCGAAACGGTGATCGGCGGGGAGAAATAATCGGAATGGATTATCTCCCTGTATGTGCTCAGCAGCGGCTGTTCTATGCCCACATCGGGGTTGTTGGGATCCTCGATCTCAAGGCCGAGTCTGCCTCTGTCCCTGAACTGGTACATGGTGAAGGCGGAGAACCAGTCTGCATTCTCCTCGACCAGTATATCGCAGAATTCCTTTACCATAGCCGCCTGATCGTACACGCCGGTAACATCGCCGTCGGCATTGAACTCAGCCATGGTCATGGGCTTGCCCGCGCCGCCATTTAAGAACCTGAAGCGCTCGAAGCTCCTCTTTGTCTTTTCGTAGGTCTCGCGCACACTGCTGCGGGAGAAGGAATTTCCGCCCCTGAGTGCCACATCATACGGCCAGCCCCAGTGCAGCGCCATATATTTATCCACCGACCAGATATCGGCCGCGGGTATAGTTGCCTTGAATTCCTCTTCCATGATCATCTCGGTCTCGTTGAGATCCTCGATGCCGCCGATGCAGATAACGGTCTTTACATTGGGCGCATATTCATGGAGTATTTCGGTGAAATGAACGAAGAAATCGCCTATTTCCTTATAGGATGCACGCTTTGTGAAGCTGAACCAGTTGCCCGTCGCCTCGTGATTGATGCGCAGCATCATGCGGCCGAAGGGACGCAGATCCTTTGCTATGGCGATAAGCTGTTCATCGGTGCATTTGGGATCTAAGGTGAGGGTAAGGTTCACATCCTGTCCGTGACGGCGCACATCCCTCATCTGGCAGAAGGGCTCGCCGTCGGTACTGCCGCCTATGCCGCCCCGGTAGGTGAAGTAATCATCATAGGGATAATCCCACTGGAAGGACACATCTGCATCCTTCATCACCTCGGAGATACGCCCCGGCCATTCCTTGTCAAAGGGATAGTAGCAGTACATAAGGCTGATGCTCCTGTGAGGCCTGCCCAGCTTGCGGAGTATGTAGTCCTGATCTACATATTCGCCTCTTTCCGAGCCGTCTCCCAGATCAACGGCGCATTTTGCCGCGCCGATATGAGCCTTCCTTATCGCCATGTCAGATCACTCCCTTTTCGGTATCATTTCCTGCCTGCTGCGGCGCGATGGCATTCTTCGCCCTCTTCACCGCATCCACATTGGCGGCAAGGATCGTCTCTGTCTTGTTGAGCATCTCCAGGACATAGTTATCCGTAGCGGTCTTGACAGCCTTGGACTGTTCCTGTGCCTTTTTGTCTATTTCCGCAGCCCTTGTCTGTGCTGCCTTGGTTATATTGTGTGTTTCGGTGAGCTCCCTTGCCCTTGATTCGGCGCGGGTGATCACTTCCTCTGCCGTCTTTTTGGCATCGTCCATGATCGTCTTTCTTTCGTTGACGATCTTCTTTGCCTGCTTGATCTCATCGGGAAGATTCATCCTGATATTATCGATGCAGTCCTGCAAAAAGACAGCGTCCACTATCTTTGCGGCTGAAAACGGTGCGTTCTTCGCTTTAGCCAGTGAATCGCTCATCTGATCGAGTATTACTTCAATTAATTCTTCAGCCATTTAATACAACCCCCACAGGGAGCAGAAGCTCCGCCGTTTTTTTACTGTATCTTCAATTCCCTCAGGATCCCGCCGCGGAGATCCCTTACGGAAAATGTTCCGTTCTCATACACCGCATAGGTGGGCGGGTTGCCGCCCTTGGGGAGCGAGACCGAGCCGGGATTTATATATGTTATCCCGTTCTTTTCCTCTGCTCTCCACAAATGTGTGTGTCCGTATATTACGATATCGCCCTTCCGGATATTGGGGATATTTTCCATATCCCACAGATGCCCGTGGGTACAGAGTGCCATCGCGTTATCAAGCCACAGCGCCATGTAATCCGCCATGCAGGGGAAGGCGAGCATCATCTGATCCACCTCTGCCTCGCAGTTGCCCCTGACGCAGAGGATATCTTCCTTTGCTGCGTTGAGCATAGCTGCCACTTCCTTTGGCGCATATTCCTCGGGAAGATCGTTGCGCGGCCCGTGATAGAGGATATCCCCCAGAAGGATAAGCCTGTCGGCCTTTTCCGCGGAATATCTTTCAAGCATCCTGCGGCAGCCTGCTGCGCTGCCGTGGATATCCGAGGCGAACATCAGTTTCATCTGATCACTCTTTCGGATGCAAGGGTGATAAGCTTGTCAAGCAGCTCGGGATAATCTATACCGAAATGCTCCATAAGCTTCGGGTACATACTGATGGATGTAAACCCGGGCATGGTGTTGATCTCGTTGAGGTACACCTTGTCGCCTGCAAGGAAGAAATCCACTCGTGAAAGGCCGAAGCAGCCCAGTGCCTTGAATGCCTTTACTGCGGTCTCGCGGATCTCTCTTGAAGCCTCTGCGGGGATATCCGCAGGGATGGAGAGTCCCGATGTGCCGAGGATATACTTCGCTTCGTAATCATAGAAATCGTTGCAGGATAGGATCTCGCCCACATCCGAGGCAAAGGGGTTTTCAGCGCCCATAACGGCGACCTCCAGCTCCCTGCCCTTTATATATTCCTCCACGATGACTTTTTTATCATGGGAGAATGCTATCTTTATTGCGTTTTTGAGCTCCTCGAAGTTGGTAGCCTTGTTCACGCCCACAGATGAGCCGCTTGAAGAAGGCTTGACGAATACGGGGAAATCCAGATCGTCAACGATCTTTTCCACACGCTCATCGAGGGAGGAAAGCTCGGACTGACGGACTACTCTGTATTTTGCCATCCTTACCCCGTGGTATTCAAGCACGGTGTGGGTAAATTCCTTATCCATGCAGGCAGCCGAGGCAAAACAGCCGCAGCCCACATAGGGGATGCCCGCCATATCGAGAAGTCCCTGGATGGTGCCGTCCTCGCCGTATTTGCCGTGGAGCACGGGGAAGACCACATCGACCTTTATTACATTTATCTCCCCGTCGAGTATGGTAGCGATGCCGCGGTAGAGCGGATCGGGAAGTATCGCTGCCGGTACATTGTCAGTAAATGTCTCCCATGTATTGTTCTTTATGCCCTCAACGGAGCCGGGATAAAAAAACCAGCGGCCGTTTTTGGTTATGCCTATCTGTATCACTTCATAGCGGGATTTGTCGATGTTGGAGATGACATTTGCCGCTGAGATCAGTGAAATGTCGTGTTCGTTTGATCTGCCGCCGAATATAACGGCAACTCGTGTCTTAGCCATGGGGGATCCTCGTTTTCGTTAATTCATTCCGGGGCATAAGAGCCCACATAACTATACTAACATATTTGATACAATATTTCAAGTAAATTCTCAAATTTTTACACAGATTTTGGCGGGCAAAGCCCGCAGTTACCCGTGCGCTATTTTGTAATGGGACGCTCGTTTGAGGCTCGGAACTTTAAATTATAAAAGTGTACCGCTAATATTGTGCGTGAACACCCCACCGCCTCACTGCGTTCGGCACCTCCCCTTTCAGGGGAGGCAAGCCATTATTAGCGTAGACACACCTAAAACAGCGCTTCCATTAAGGCTTCGAGCCACAAATGAAAGCTACATGGCAAAAGAAAATACGGGTGGGTGCAGGCTCAGCCTGCCGGGCTTCAAATGGGCGTTACCACTCAAATGAGAGTGCGGGCAGATGTTGGCCTTGCCGACCGGGTGGGTGCAGGCTCAGCCTGCCGAATAGCTGTCGGCCTTGCCAAATTATCAGCATAATTTGTCCGCCTTACGGTAGCCTTTTGACCGAAACGACTAATTTGCAGCGAGTCAAAGGGGATGAAACACCAGAGGGACGGAGCATTCATTTGAAATAACAAATTTTTCTGTGCGCCGTCCCTCTTCGTTTCTCCCCTTTGTATCCCCTTTTCCCCACTCTTTTGTTATTTTGCTTCGCATTTGGACACTGTTTATAACCCACTCAGGATTATCACCACACTAAATCTGACATCCGCTCAGGTATGTTCTGTGTGGACAGTCGCCGATAAATTCCTGCTTTCTGCTATATTTGTCTTGCCCTGCTATTTGGTCAGTCACCTGCTCTCATATTCGTCAATCTCTCCTATTAGTTTGTGCGGCGGCGAAACATCGTCCTAAAGCAGTGGTGGGGTTAAACAAAGGCTTCGAGCCACAAATGAAAACTATATTGCAAAAGAAAGTACGGGTGGATAAGGCTCCCTCTGGGAGGGAGCTGTCGCGCCGTAAGGCGTGACTGAGGGAGATCGGCGGTCTATCTTACAGGTAGTGTTCCATCTGATTTCCGACGAATAAACTAACGATAGTATCTGCGTCGGATAGTAATCTGCACTCTGTTGTTTTTGTCTGCGGACGGTCTCCCTCCGCCTCACTGCGCTCGGCACCTCCCTCCCAGAGGGAGGCTTTTCCGCATTATGTGAAAATAAAAGTTCCGGGCTTCAAATGAGCGTTACCCACAAATGAAAGAGCGAGTAGCTGTCGGCCTTG
>CAMHMM010000075.1 GCA_946186215.1 uncultured Ruminococcus sp.
ACGAACAAAAAAACAGAAACTTTGCAAAGATGTTGCAAAGGTCCATATGATACAATGGTATCATAGAAAAGGGGAACACCCCGAATACAAACTAAAATATAAAAGGAGTAATCACTATGAAAACTACATCAACAACCACAATGATAAACAGAACCAATATGGATACCAAGGGAGGTATAATTATGAAAAATACAAAGACTATGACTATGAAAACTATCGCAGCTTCACTCGCAGCATTATCTATAATGTCCACCATATCAATGGCAGTAAGAGCAGAGGAAGCAGATCTCACAGCTGATACAACAGAAACAACGGCTATCACCGATATAACAGCAGCTGAAGAAATACCCGCTGAGGGAACAGAAACAACAGAAACGCCCGCAGCTGAAGAAACTCCTGCAGAAGAAGAAGTTCCCGCAGAAGAAATTGCAGCACTTGAAGAATTAAACAATAAATTCACCATCACATTTGATTCAAACGGCGGTACAGCAGTAGAGTCCATCGCAGCAGCAGCAGGCACCGAGATCGTTGCTCCCGCAGCTCCCAGAAGACCCGGCCACATTTTCACAGGCTGGGATGCAGAGCTCCCCGCAGCAATGCCCGAAGAGAACCTTATATTTACCGCACAGTGGCGTGAGGCTTCCCCCGATGAGATCCTCGAAGGTGATTACACCATTACATTCGAGACCGACGGCGGCACAGCAATAGAACCCATGACCGTACATTCCGGCACGCCTATACCCGCTCTTCCCGCTCCCTACAAGTACGGCTGCACATTCCTCGGCTGGGATATCGCACTTCCCGAAACAATGCCTGCAGAGGATTTCACCCTCACAGCAAGATACACCGAAGAAAATACATACGATGCATACGATGAAGGCGATATCGCCAACGATGTTACTATCGGCGATTATGGCGTGGATATGGCAGACGCAGCATTCGATACCGTTGCTGATCTGGTTCCCGGCGGAAAGATTCTCTTCGCACCCTTCAAGACCTTCTTCCACAGCCAGGTTGACGGCGAGAACCCCATGCTGACCATGGATCAGAAGCTCGACAAGATGAACACCAAGCTCACCGAGATCGACAACAAGCTCCAGAACCTCGATTCCAAGGTAGATACCAACACCGCATGGCTGGGCGACAAGGTTGACAGCGCTGTCAATATGTCCGAGCTCAGAAAGAACTTCCAGGATCTTTCACCTCTGGTTCGTGACCTCAACAGGGATGTAATGGCCAAGGAGACCGATCCCAAGCTCAACAAATATCAGAAGATGCTCGCTATCGCAAAGCTCACCGACAGCGATACATACAAGGATGTTTCACGCTGCGTATTCAAGATCCAGTGTGCTCTTGACGGCACCAACGGCAATGTATACAACGCATTCTTCGATACACTTTATGATACTGCTGCTCTCAACAGGATGACCAGCAGAGAGGCCTACAACGATGCTAAGGCAGTTGCAGACGATCTTGTACAGCAGTATGTATATGCAGCTCTGCTTATGTCAGAGTGTCAGGCAGCTACCCACGCTATCGAAAACTTCGGCGAACAGGAACGCAAAGAGCTCAGCGCTGCAGAGATCACCGCTCTCGACACCTTTGACAGCTACAGACATTCCTTCGACGATCAGGATCCCTACAAGGCAATGGTAGCCTGCGCTACAGGTTATGTGAACTTCAAGAAGGCTCACGACAATCCTATCTTCATCTTCATGACCAAGAGACCTGCAAGGACCGTTAAGCTCAGCAACGAAGAGATGTGGGAAAGCGGCTGCATACAAGACGAAGAGTCCACCGGTCATGTCAAGGATCTCGTAGCAGATGCAAAGAAGAACGCATTCTCCTTCGACGAGATCAAGCAGATCGCAGAGTATGTACGCAAGAATTATCCCGGCACCAGCCTCATGGACTACTTCAAGATGGTAGGCGTTGACTATACCAGAAGATTTATCGACAATCAGGGCTTAGGCATCAATATCGACAGCACATCATATCCTACATATGTGATCGTAGGCGATTCAAAGGATACATCCAAGAAGGATAACAACAAGTCCTGGAACGCATATGTATGCGGCGAGACATGGGAAGACCACACAGTTACAGTACCCGTGATCAAGATCACAGACCCCAGCTGCAGCGTGACCAACATCACGATAAAGACCTACCGTGAATACAGCGGCTATGACTACGGCATCAGGGTATTCCACGACCTCTACAACTACAAGTATCCCGCACACAGCTATCTCCATGTTACCAACATAGGCTGAACAGTGAACGACATACATAACACCATCATCGATCCGATGAAATCAAACGACAGATAAAATGAGCATCCCCCGATACCTCAGACGGTATCGGGGAATGCACTGTTCTGTTCATATCATGCGGGATACTGCTGATCAGTCATGTTTTTTCATGGTCGGGATCGCAGCAATGCGAGAAAATTTCAGCTCCGGCCGTTCACCTTTTTCTATCATCCGGTCTGATTCCTCTTTTGTGATATTTACCCTTATTTCCGATTTGTCGATGCCGTTGGCATCAAAGAAATCCTCCATTCTTATCCAGACGAACATTCCGCCTTCATCGAGCATTATGTTTTTCACACCGACAGCTCTTGCGACCTCATACATGGAAAGCTGGCTGTAAAAATTTTTCTCCACCGCACCTATTAGGCCATAGCACTGATCCGCTGTAGTATAATGGAAATGATTCATCCATCCCTCTGCAAGGTCTAAATCGGAAAACAAATATATTGTCGGTTCTTTATCCAGGATCTTTGAACAAATAAATGGTGTGCTCGTCTTTGTCTGCGGATCAAAATCCTCACTTGACAGGACTGTAAAAACAACAGGGAGCTGATACACCGCACGCATAAGGTCATACCATTCCTTTTCACAGCCTTTTCCGCTCAGTCTGACATCGTGAAATCTCTTTTTTAGCTCTTCTATGTGTTCTTTCATTAATTCAGCTCCATTGATCTTTATTCTGCCGATTTTCTGTGTCTGATTTCATTTTACATCATTGCGTGTGTAAAAGCAATACATTTTTATGATATTATCTTATTTCTCATCACCGGGAGTGTCGGATGTCACCGGAGCCACTCTTATATTCGTGATAGCGCACTGGTCACCTGTGAGCGCTGCATAGATGTTCTTTGTCCCGTCATTTATCTTGGTAACGCACTTTACATACAGCCCGAAGTTCTCGGTCACCGCAGTTATCGTGTCATTATCCCTGCTGAGAGTTATCTTGCAGTCAAAGCCCGCCTTGTTGTACTTCTTCCATGCCTCCCAGCCTTCAAAGCTGTCGCTCTTGTTGACGGTTATGGTATTCTCTGATGCACCGTCACATTCCCAGTATTCGCCGTCGAGCCTCATAAGGGTAAAATCGCGGTAATTCGCGCCGTTTATCTTTCCGTCGTCTGAATAGAAAATGTCGATATACGGGCAGTGCCATACAAGACGCGCTGTGGGAAGGCTCATTGTGTGGAAGGTCACCTGCATACTGTCGCTGAGCAGCAGTCCGATAGTCGATGCGGTGCGGTAGCCGTCTATCTGCACATTCGGCAGATCTCCCTCGGGAACATCTATATAGCTTATCTTTTCGGCTATGCGCGGGATGAATCCCTCGGTGATCTCCTGACCTGTCTTGTCCACCCGTACATTTCCTATACGGCAGTACTCGCCTGTCAGTCCGAGATACACAAATCTTGCACTGTCGGGAAGCGCTGCTATGACCTCGACCACCTTTTCCCGTGATGTTATGCTGATGATCGCATGGTCGTCGAACTTTGCTGCCTCTATCCTATATTCGTCAGCGCCCATATCCTCCTCGGCGGAGATCTTCACCTGCGCCTTCATTTTCCGCGCACCGTCCGTCACGGTATGACCGTTGAGCCATATCTCGCCGTATTCAAAATACAGCAGATCCTTTATGCTCTTTTCATCGTCATGAACGCGCCCGTCAAGGGAGTCAAAAAGCACCAGCGAGGGAGAGGGGGCATTGTCGGACGAGTTGTCGTATCTGCTTATCCTGAGGGTTATCTCAGTCATTGAGGGCGTGAGCAGTATACCGTCGGAGACCATGCTCCTGTGCCCGCCTATGATAAGCTCGTCGCTGCCGTCGAGCTCGTTTATCTCCTCCCTTTCCTTCATTTCATACTCGGTATCAAGGTCGATAAGGTGGAGCATCATCTTGGCATATTCGGGATCAAACTGGGTTCCCGAGCCCTTGACGAACTCCTCGCGCACCTTCTGCTGAGGTATGGGATCGCGGTAGCTCCTCTTGGATGTCATCGCGTCATAGGCATCCGCTACGGAAACTATCCTTGCAATCTCGGGTATGTCCGTTCCCTTCAATCCGTCGGGATAGCCCTTTCCGTCATATCTTTCATGGTGATATCTTGCGCCTATGCCAAGGAACGGGTATTCCCTGATGCTGCGAAGGATCTGGTAGCCCGTTACGGGGTGCTGCTTTATCATTTCATATTCTTCATCGGTGAGCCGTCCGTCCTTGTTTATGACGCTTGCGGGAACGCCGATCTTTCCAACATCATGGAGAAGTCCCGCATAATATACCTCCAGACACTGCTTCTCATCCATTCCGCACAGAGCCGCGATCTTCTTTGAATACTCCGCAACTCTCGAGGAATGGCCGTGGGTATATTTATCTTTTGCATCTATCGCATTTACAAGTGCGGTCGCAGTCTGCTCAAAGAGTCTCTGGAGCTTTTGCTGCTCCTTTTCCCTTGCAACGAATACCGCAGTCTTGCGTCTGAGGTAAATGCGTATCATCATCACGATGAGCATTATCACCGCTGCCGAAGCCAGCACATAGAACCACCACTGCTCGTAGAACGCACGCTCTTTTACAATGTGGTAGGATACGGTCTGTCTTACGGTATGTGATGCGTTGTCTATAAGCGACAGGCTGAAATCATATTCCCCGCCGTGCAGATTGGTATATCTGGCAGGAGCCATGTCGGATTTATTGACAACGATAGGCTTTGTATCCGCGCCGTCAAGAAAATACTCTATCTGCGGATCATGCATCATGAATGTCAGGGCGTAGCTGTATATCGTGATGTTGTTTGCAGTCGGGGGAAGGCTGAAGGTGTTGTTTTCATCGGGGTAGTATCTTCCTCTGCTGTCCTCGATATAGGGAACGCTGAACCTGATGTCGTGAGACTCCACGAAGAAATCATCTATGTTCACACGGGTAACGCCGCTCCTGCACGACATGAACAGATCGCCGTTCTCATCAAGGCAGCTGAAGGAATTGCTTGTCGGCATACTGGGCAGACCGTCGGATACATTGTAGAAAACATAGTCAAAATTATTGCCGGAGAGCATATCCTGCGCACTGGCCACATATATGCCGCTGGATGCGAGCACCCATGCCTTGTCCTTGCTGTCGAAGTAGATGTCGTAATTGTTGGTGTAGGGGAAATTCTCTACTTTTTTTATAACGCCGTCCTGTATATACTGAATGGAGTTTGATGTGACGATCCATATGACATTTCGCTTTTCATCCTTCTTTATGCGGAGTATCACACCGCTGGTAAGACCGTCCTCACGGTAAAGATGAGTTATCTTGCTGCCGTCTGCCACATAGATGCCGTCACCGTCGGAGCCCATGTATATCTTTCCGTCATCATCCGCCTCGACTGTCAGGATAACGGGATTGCTCAGCCCCTTTGCCTGGTCTATTACGCGCTCTATCTTCCCGTTTCTTATCACCGCAAGGCCGTTGTTGGTGCCCGCAAGCACTGCGCCGTCGGGAGCGGTGCAGGTGCAGCGAACTCTGTTGTTTGGCAGCCCGTCTGCCTCGGTGAAGCTTATTATCCGCTTGTCGGCTGTGTAGCACACAAGCCCCTTATCATTGGTGAATGTGGAGAGCCAGAGATTGCCTTCGTTATCCTCCATGATGCATCTTACACGGGTATCGCCTATATACTCGCTGAGCTCATTTTTTACGGGAACATAGACCGTGTTGGTTATCTGTAGCCCTGTATCCGTACCAATATAGATCCTTCCGTCATGAACACAGGTGGAATTTATTACCTTGCGGTCAAGGTCTGCGCGGGCGGTCACATCAAAGAACTTGTTTGCGGCGATCTTCATTACGCCCTGTCTTCTTGATGCAAACCAGAGATTGCCCTCCCAGTCCGATCTCTGTCATTATCTCTATACCGCCGTCAAGGGGAACATTCTCAAGCTGCCTGAATCCGCCGTAGCCGTCGGCCAGAAATATGCGGCTGCCCATAAGTACAAACACTCTGCCCTCGCAGTAGTACAGCTCCTGCACAGGCTCTGAGGCAAGCATAGGCAGTGCCTGAGATGACGGCTTGTAGTACATTGAATTTTTCTTTATGTTGGAAAAATTATCGGCAAAGCTTGCCTCGCAGACAACACCCTGATCGGTACCGAGCCATATCTCGTCCTTGTTGTGGGGAGAGGGCAGAATCGCGCAGACACCGCTTAAATCAAGGTCACTGCCGTTGTAGTATTCGGTAACCCTGAGCCCCGTTATGCGAAACAGTGCGCCGCTGTTGGTCACACCGCAGACTCTGCCGGATATATCACTTTTGAGCTCGGTGATATATGCATCCGTGATCTGGGCATCGCCCAGCGCTCCGACGGTCATATCGTCCTTTATATAATATATACCCTCTTTTGTGCCGATGAGGATATTTCCGCTGCTGTCCTCCGCAAGGGAGCTGACAGAGGCTTCATCCAAGCCTTCCTCATAGGAAAAATGCCTGCTCTCGCCCTTGTACAGGCACACCACGCCGTTGTCGTTGGTGCCCACCCACAGGCGGCCCTTGCTGTCCTCATACAGTGCATTCACACTGGTGATGCCGCCGGAGTGATCCTGCCGCTCGAAGGTGGTGCCGTCATAGCGGATAAGTCCGCTGTATCCGCCGATCCACATAAATCCGTCCGAGGTGGACAGCACTGTATTCGCATCGGAGGTAGGCAGACCGTTTTCTGCATCGTAGAGCACCGATGAAAAGCCTATATCGGAGATAAGCTCATTTACCACTGCTTTTCCGCCGCTGGTATTTCCCGCTTCCTCATCTGCGCTCACGGGGAATGAAGCTATGCAGGATAAAGCAATGACAAGGGCTGTGAGATATGCTGCTTTTTTAATGGTCTTTACATACCATTTTTTGTTATGTACCATATCAGTCCGTCACTCCAAATCATAGGCCGTGAAAGCACTGAACAAAGCGCAAATGCTTTTTCATGTGCATTGTAATGTATATCAGGAAACTGTTTCATGTGTTCCGTGTGTCCTTGCCGGGAGACAGCTTCTTGCGGCATGGTCACCCATATACTATTTTACCAAACCGTCAAAGTATTTGTCAATACTATTTATATCAAAATTATTACCTCTGTTGCCATCATTTCGACTAAACCGTTCGGGATATAAATAATATAAGACCATGTAAAGCATATGGCACACAACAAAACAGAGGCAAAAACTTAACAAATTGTATAATAATTGCTTGACAACTCATTCAATATGATGTATAATATTCAAAATATCATTTGCTTTTGAGCGGCCTGAAACAGAAACCGCAAGAAAGCAATGGCATCAATTGCCTGAATAACTGAATGAACGGCGGGCTGTATCCTGCCTGCCGGATCAGAGGTGAAATATATGAGAAAAAGCGGAATAAAGCTTGTTTCCGGCGGACTGGCCGCGACAGCGGTAATGCTCCTGTCGGTGAGCGCTGCAGCAGTGGATCTTTCATTCGTGCCGGCAGATGAGCTCTCTGACTGGGTGCAGACACAGCCGCAGGATGGCAGTCAGGGCTCATCCGGCAGCTTGGAATCATCCCCCATGCCCGATACGGATCCATTCTCGGATGATGATGAAAAGAAGCCGGAGCCGGATAAAGATAAAAAGGACGGCAGAACGCCCTCACATACCGGGCAGGGCGGCTCAGCGCCGACAGGCTCGGATACGGCAGCCGCAGACAGCACTGCCACGACTGCGACAACAAAGGATAGTACAGGAAGCGGCACCGGCGGCACAGAAAGCGGCAAGCCCTCGGGCAGCACGGGCGGATATACGGTAACATACACTTCCGAACCCGCTCATGTACACACAGACGGCAAAAAAGGCGGATCCGCCGAGCTTAACATAAAGGCCCGCACCGATGGCAAGGGTAATATCATCCTTGAATGGGATAAGGCTGAAAAAGCCGACAGCTACACGGTCTATGTAAAATCGGGCAGCAAATGGAAGAAAACAGGCAGCACCAAAAAGTCCTCATACACCTTCAAGGATGCAAAAGAGGGCGAGACTTACATATTCATGGTGCGCTATGTTATGGACGGCGAGGCTTCGGCAGCGGCTGATTCCTTCAAAATA
>CAMHMM010000076.1 GCA_946186215.1 uncultured Ruminococcus sp.
GGTAGCAGCAGAGGTTATCGTTATGCCTCTCTCCTTCTCCTGTGCCATCCAGTCCATAGTGGATGCGCCCTCATGGGTCTCACCCATCTTATAGTTGACACCGGTGTAGAAAAGGATACGCTCGGTAGTAGTTGTCTTACCTGCGTCGATATGAGCCATTATACCAATGTTTCTTGTTTTTTCAAGCGAACAGTCTCTTGGCATAATTTTTCCTCCGTATATTGGATAAGTGCAGCCTCTGTACCTCACGCACACGCGAAGTCGGCACAGTGTCCGGCAGCCGGACGAGAGCAGGCTTTACAGCCTGCCGCCGCACATAAACATTGCTTTGAATGAACCTATGAAAAAGGTCACCATCTGTAGTGAGCAAAAGCCTTGTTTGCCTCTGCCATCTTGTGAGTATCCTCACGCTTCTTGCAGGCACCGCCGATGCCGTTCATAGCATCCATGATCTCTGCTGCAAGCCTTTCCTTCATGGTTCTCTCGTTTCTGGCTCTGGAATACTTGGTGAGCCATCTGAGGCCAAGAGTCTGCTTTCTTTCAGGTCTAACCTCCATGGGCACCTGATATGTAGCACCGCCGACACGGCGTGCCTTTACCTCAAGCTGAGGCATGATGTTTTCGAGTGCTTCGTTGAAAGCCTCAAGGGGATCCTTGCCGGTCTTTTCCGAAACAATATCGAAAGCTCCGTAAACGATCTTCTGGGCAACGCCCTTCTTACCGTCGAGCATAATATTGTTGATAAGACGAGTTACGATCTCAGAGTTGTAAACAGGATCTGCAAGAACCTCTCTCTTTGCGATTCTACCTCTTCTTGCCACAATACTTCCCTCCTTCATAATAGTAATGAATTCACAGGTACTCGCTTACCACAATAAGCGCAGCCGACAAAGCGGCGCAGCAGCAGAGAGATACGCATATCTATATAAAGGGCATTACGCCCTGACTCTGCATAATGTGGTTTCAAGCCGCACAAAATGTGCATTCCTTTGATTTTGTCCTTACGGACTCAGGCTTTCGGCTTCGTCGGATTACTTGCCTGCCTTGGGTCTCTTAGCACCATACTTGGATCTTGCCTGATTTCTCTTGGCAACGCCCTGAGTATCGAGTGTACCTCTGATGATGTGGTAACGCACACCGGGGAGGTCCTTTACTCTTCCGCCTCTGATAAGAACAACGGAGTGCTCCTGAAGGTTGTGACCGATACCGGGAATGTAAGCAGTAACTTCATTGCCGTTGGTCAGCTTAACTCTGGCGATCTTTCTCATAGCGGAGTTAGGCTTCTTGGGAGTAGCCGTTCTTACAGCGGTGCATACGCCTCTCTTCTGGGGTGAGGAAAGGTCGATAGCGATCTTCTTCTTGGAGTTATAACCCTTCTGAAGAGCGGGTGCTGTGGACTTCTTCTCAATAACGCTTCTGCCCTTGCGGACAAGCTGGTTAAAGGTTGGCATCAATACATCTCCTTTCTGAAAGTATGAAAATAGACAGTACAGCCGTATGACTGCACGCAAAATAAATTATACCTTTATTATCCGCCGTTGTCAAGCGCATTTTTCAGCCTTTGCAAATTTTGTAGACTTGCAACAAAACCCTGCTCATTATACTGCTTGCTATGTGCATTTTTTTGCGGCAGGCGGCGAAACGCCGCCGGGTGGATGCAGGCTCTGCCTGCCGGGAACTGCGGACTTTGTCCGCCTAACGGTAGCCTATTGGCTTAAATTGTATATTTGCGGCGAGTCAAAGGGGATGAAACACCAGAGGGACGGAGCGCCAGTTTGCGAAGATGGCCGTATTTGTGCGCCGTCCCTCTTCGTTTCTCCCCTTTGTATCCCCTTTTCCCCACTCTGATGTTGATTTGCTTTCCGTTTGGACACCGCTTATAACCCACTCAGGATTATCGGCACACTAAATTTAACATTCGCTCAGGTGGGGTTTGCGGGGGCAGTCGCCGATGTATGCCTGCTTTCTGCTTCATTTGACTTGCCCTGTCATTTAGTCAGTCACCTGCTCTCATATTCGTCAAACTCTCATATTAATTTGTGCAGTCAGCAATGCTGACAGCTACCCGTACTCTCATTTGTGAGTAATGCTCATTTGCGGCTCGGTTCGTTAATGAACCCCACCACCACCGCCTTATGGCGGCGGCGGAGTTTACAAACTAAAGTTCCGAGCCACAAATGAACGGCTCCACACAAAATAGAGTACGGGTAACAGCGGCGTTTCGCCGCCGGGTGGGTGCAGGCTCTGCCTGCCGCCGATTTTTTGTACAAAGAATAAATTTTTTGAAAGATTTTTCCGAATGACTTGCAAATGCATAAGAAAAGGTATATTATATATATGCCCTTTTGCGGCATGATCGGAGTAAAGGATATCAGGGGAACCGTCCGCTTGGTTTGCGGCATCCGGCGCCCTGCAGAAAAAACAAGGAGCAGCAGTATGTCACTGAAGACCAGAAACCGCGCGGAGCTGGAGGAATTCCTCGCCGCTGCAAGAAAAGAATATGATGAATTCAAGGCACAGGGCTTAAAGCTGGATATGTCAAGAGGCAAGCCCTGCAAGGATCAGCTTGAGCTTTCCATGCCCATCCTCGATGTGTTCAACAGCTCATCAGATCTTACCGATTCCGAGGGCGTTGATGTAAGAAACTACGGCTTCCTCACCGGTACCGCAGATGCAAAGAAGCTTTTTGCCGATCTTCTCGGCGTTGAGCCCTCTATGGTCATCGTCGGCGGCAACTCAAGCCTCAACCTTATGTATGACAGCGTTCAGCGTGCATATAATTTCGGTGTTTACGGCGGCTCAAAGCCCTGGAGCGCCTGTGAAAAGCCCAAGTTCCTCTGCCCCGTCCCCGGGTATGACCGTCATTTCGGCGTAACTCAGACATTCGGCATCGAGATGATAAATGTCCCCATGAGCGAGACAGGCCCCGATATGGATATGATCGAGAAGCTCGTTGCATCCGATCCTTCTATAAAAGGTATGTGGTGCGTTCCCATGTATTCCAACCCCGACGGCTTCACCTATTCAGATGATACCGTCCGCAGGATCGCAGCACTCAAGCCCGCTGCAGATGATTTCAGGATCTTCTGGGACAATGCATACTGCATCCACCATCTCAAGGATAACGGCGACAGGCTCCTCAACATCTTTGAGGAAGCACGCAAGTTCGGCAATGAGGATATGATCTACGAGTTCGCATCCACATCCAAGATCACCTTCCCCGGCTCCGGCGTAGCAGTTATCGTTTCCTCTGAGAACAATACAAAGCATATCACAAAGCAGCTTGCAATGCAGAATATCAGCTATGACAAGGTAAATCAGCTCCGTCATGTACGCTATTTCGGCAATGCACAGGGGCTTATCGAATACATGAACAAGCACAGGGCTATCCTTGCACCCAAGTTCGAGCTGGTCGCAAGAATGCTCCGCGAAGGCCTTGGCGACCTTGATATAGTAAGGTTCCACGAGCCCAACGGCGGCTACTTCATTTCCGTCTATACTCTCGAAGGCTGCGCAAAGGAAGTTGTAAGGCTCTGCAAGGAGGGCGGCGTTGTGCTCACGGGCGCAGGCGCTACATATCCCTACGGCAATGATCCTGCGGATTCAAACATCCGTCTTTCACCTTCCTTCCCCACTCTTGCCGATCTGGAAAAGGCAATGGAGCTCTTCATCATCAGCGTGAAGGTTGCTTCCGCAGAAAAGCTACTTGCTGAAAAGTAAAAACACATCCGCCGTTCAGGGCGGCGAATATAAAATGACACTCCGTCGAAGGATTTCGGCAGGGTGTCATTTGTTATATGTTACAGAAAAAGCACAGGAACATACATTCCCGTGCTTTGTGTTTTTATCCTATAACATCCGCAACAGCGTCAAGAGCCGTTTCGCTTTCCTCTCCCGTTGCCATGTTCTTCACCCTGACAGTGCCGCTTTCAAGCTCGCTTTCGCCGATGACCACAAGATACTTCGCGCCGATCTTGTTGGCGTACTTCATCTGAGCCTTGAATCCCCTGCCGCACAGGTCATACTCAGCCCATTTGCCCTTTGCCCTTGCTGCCGAGGCTGTTCTGACGGTTGCTTCAAGAGCCTTGCCGCCTGTGCTGTCGCTGTCTGCGGCTACGATGTAAAGATCGCACACACTGTCAGACGAGCCGTTTTCCTTTGCCTTCATAGCAAGGATGAGCCTTTCCATACCCATTGCAAAGCCCAGTGCGGGAGTAGAGGGACCGCCCATCTCCTCGATGAGTCCGTCATAGCGTCCGCCGCCGCAGACCGTGGCCTGTGCGCCGATATCGCGGGAGATAAACTCAAACACCGTTCTTGTGTAGTAGTCAAGGCCTCTTACGATCCTCGGATCGACCGTGTATTCTATACCGAGGCTTTCAAGAAGCGCCTTTACCTTTGCAAAGTGCTCCGCACACTCATCGCAGAGATAATCCGTGATGATGGGCGCATTTGCCGCGATGCCCTTGCATATCTCGGATTTGCAGTCGAGAAGGCGCATCGGGTTCTTTTCAAAGCGGGACTGACAGGTCTCGCAGAGCTTTTCCTTATCGGGTGCAAAATACGCTCTGAGCGCTTCGTAATACTTTGTCCTGCACTGCTTGCAGCCGATGGAGTTGATGTGCAGCTCGGTGCTGATGCCGAGCTTGTTCAGGATATCCCCTGCCATCTGGATTATCTGTGCATCTGCGGCGGGAGCGGCGCTGCCCACCATTTCCGCGCCGAACTGGTGGAATTCCCACAGTCTGCCCTTCTGCACATTTTCGTGCCTGAATGCGGAGATCTGGTAATAGATCTTCTGGGGCATTGCCTCATTGAGGAGCCCGTTCTGGAGCACCGCCCTGATAGCGCCTGCAGTTCCCTCGGGGCGCAGGGTGTAGGTGCTTTCCCTGCCCTTTACCGTCCACATTTCTTTTTGCACCACATCGGTGGTCTCGCCTACGGAGCGGATGAAAAGCTCCGTTTTCTCAAAGGTGGGGAAGCGTATCTCGCGGAAGCCGTAGGTCTTGGCTGTGTCCGCCATGAGGCGCTCGGTGTTCTGCCATATATAGCTTTCGGAGGGGAGCACATCCTCCGCGCCCTTGTTTCTTGTTGCCACAAGTTCCATATTATCAGTCCTTTGTCATATCGCTTCGCCCGATTCGGTCATTATCGCCGTTTCGTGCTGTATGATCTTCCCGCCGCCGTCACAGGCGCAAAGCAGCAGCAGTGCGGCGGCAAGTATTATCGCTTTTCTTATCATGAGAATATATCCGCGCCGCGGTTTTCAACATCGCTGTTGAAATAGACATCATACCATTTCAGGAAGATGAATACCGTCCATATCCTGCGGCTGTTGTCGTATTCACCGCTGCGGTGGTCGTCAAGGAGCTTTACAAGCTCATCCGTGTTGAAAAAGCTCTCTGCGGTCTCAGATGTGAACATGGCCTTGACCAGCTCATAGTATTTATCCTCTTTGAGCCATACTCTTATAGGTACGGGGAAGCCCAGCTTTTTCTTGTTGGCTGTCTTTTCGGGAGCCGCTGCCAGTGCCGCACGGCGCATCGCAAGCTTGGTGTTCTTCCTGCTCACCCTGTATTTTGTGGGTATCTGCTCGGCCAGCTCCATTATCTTCCTGTCAAGGAAGGGCACGCGAAGCTCCAGTGAATTTGCCATGGACATCTTGTCCGCCTTGAGCAGGATATCCCCTGCCATCCACATATGCAGGTCGAGATACTGCATTCTGGTGATCTCGTCCTTTTTCTTCACCCTTGCGTAGAAGGGAGCGGTTATAGCCGAGGGATCGGGAGCATCCGTAGTGATCTTCAGCAGGTTTTTGCGCTCCTCGGGAGTGAAGATATATGCATTGCCGATAAAGCGCTCTTCGAGCGTCTGCCCGTTTCTGATGAGGAAGTTAACGCCTCTTTTATGGGGAAGCTTTGCAGCGGCGCTGCCGATGCCGCGTCTTATCTCCATGGGGAGAGCCTTGTAAGCCCTTGAGCCCAGCGGCTCCTTATACACATTGTAGCCGCCGAATATCTCGTCAGCGCCCTCGCCGGAAAGCACGACCTTTACATACTCGGATGCCTTGTTGCACACGAAGTAGAGCGCGATGCAGGAGGGATCGGCCAGAGGTTCGTCCATATGATACTGTATCTTTGAGATATTGTCCCAGTACTCCTCGGGGGTGATGACCTTGCTTATGTTTTCCTTGCCGATGTACTGAGAAAATTCCTTTGCCCAGCCGATCTCGTTGTATTTTTCATCCTCGCCGAAGCCTACGGTGAAGGTCTTGTCCACATTGGCAACGGATGCCACATAGCTTGAATCCACGCCGCTCGACAGGAATGAGCCTACCTCAACATCCGCGATCTTATGCGCCTTCACGGAATCCTCAAAGGTCTCGCTGATGCGGCGCACCCATTCGTCCATATCGGGGGTGCTGTCGGCATTGAAATGCACATCCCAGTAGCGCTTTATCGTGAGCTTCTTGCCGTCAAAGCGGAAGAAATGGGCAGGGGGGAGCTTATAGACATTCTTAAAAAATGTCTCGTTGGTGGGCGAATACTGGAAGGTGAGGTAATTTTCCAGCGCTGTTGTATTGAGCTCTTTTTTGAACGCGGGGTGGGCAAGGAAGGATTTTATCTCCGAGCCGAAGAGCATCATGGAGCCTATCTTGCCGTAGTAGAAGGGCTTGATGCCGAAGTAGTCCCTTGCGCCGAAAAGCTCCTTCTTGTTCTTATCCCATATGATGAAGGCGAACATTCCGCGAAGCTTGTTCAGAAGCTCCTCGCCGTACTCCTCATAGCCGTGGATGAGCACCTCGGAGTCGGTATTGGTGCGGAAGGTATGGCCGCGTTCTTCAAGCTGTGTTCTTATATCACGGTAATTGTAGATCTCACCGTTGAACATGAGCACAAGCGAGCCGTCCTCATTGAAGATAGGCTGGTTGCCGCTGTCGGTGATATCTATGATGCTCAGGCGGCGAAAGCCCATTGCGATGTCGTCATCTATATATTTACCCTCGGAGTCGGGGCCGCGGTGGATGATCCTGTTCATCATCTCGGTAAGTATCGCCTCGGCATTTTCACCGACCTTGGTAAATCCCGTAAAACCACACATTGTTATCAGTCCTTCTGAAGCCCGGGCATTGCTCCGCCCGGCTGCTTTCAATTTAACATGATACCATATTTTCCGTATTTTGTCAAGGACGGGCAAAGCCCGCTGTTACCCAGTCGGCAAGGCAGGCAGAGCCTGCACTCACCCGTACTCTCATTTGCGGGTAAGGTTCATTTTGTGGCTCGGAACTCTCATTTTCACATAGAGTAAGTTTATGTATTGGCAGAGCCTGCAACCTTAGACGGATCTGCCATATAGCCGCCCGGAGAAACGGCATTTGGTGGGTAAGGTAGGACTCGAACCTACAGCGTTTCTTGTGTAACGGATTTACAGTCCGCTGCCTTCACCAATTAGGCGCACTTACCCATGTGGGGTGACCGGAGAGAATCGAACTCTCGCTATCAGAGCCACAATCTGATGTCCTGCCATTAGACGACGATCACCATATGTGCGGGGATTACCCGCTGGTGACGGGTGTGGGAGTTGAACCCAACATTCAGAGATTGAAAGCCTCTTGTCCTGACCATTAGACGAACCCGCCATATCGCCGCTCATATACGAGTGACGATCAATATCTTATCTATCGGTGTATCAAGCATATCTGCGAGGATAACAAGATTGTCGATAGTGGGAACAGCATCACCGCGCATCCACTTGAAGATCGCCTGCGGTGTGTTGAAGCCGCATCTTGCCTGTACATCGGATATTTTGAAGCCCTTATTCTTTATGATAGCTTTTATGTTATTGCCTGTAGCCCTTACATCTATGATAGGCATAGTAAAACACCTCCTTTGCGTTGATATCTGCGCATAGAAAAACACCGCCTGCTTGCATACAGACGGTGTTGTCATTTATGGCTAAACACAAGGAAGGTGTTCCTGAAATGATCATCCACTATGTTCTGTACGCAGCACAAAATGAGCTTCTTCACTCTCGTGATAGAAACCTTCATAATGTTCGCTGTACAGATAAACCATAGTAAACAGTTTCATTTCGGGCACTCCTTTCGTAAAATCTTTATCAGCGGTCATCTTGTGACCGTCATATCTTATCGTCAGATACATTATAGCACATGATTTTCAGAAAATCAAGTAAACCACAGGTATATTTTTCTGATTTGCTGAAATTTCCGGAAGAATAGCGCATTATGCTTGATTATAGCTGAAAAAACTGCTATAATAGATAATGATATTTTATAAATGAAGATAACATGATGAGAATAGCAGTAACATATGATC
>CAMHMM010000077.1 GCA_946186215.1 uncultured Ruminococcus sp.
CGTGTCTATCTCGGTGACGGTAAATATAAGTATATCTACGCAAGGACACAGAAGGAGCTTGACAGGAAGACCAATGAAGTCAAAGCTGCCCTCGGCAAGGGAATCGATGTGACTGCGGAAAGCGACACTCTCGGCGAATGGGCTGAACAGTGGCTCCGACTAAAGCAGCTTGAAGTCTCATGGAAGCGCTACACAGCCTACAAGGGGAATATAGACAAGCTCGAACCACTGTTTGACAGGAGCCTTTCCAAGCTGCGCCCTGTCGATTTTCAGATGCTTTTCAACAATCTGCACAAAGAAGGGCTTTCAGTGGCTACCCTGTCCAACTGCCGGTGTGCCGCCCGACAGGTCTATGCCCTCGCAATAGCAAACAGAGTAACGGACTTCGACCCACTCTCTGCCGTGCATCTCCCGAAGGAGCCTGCCGCACCGAAGCGCCGCGCTCTTACAGCAGAGGAGCGGCAGTGGATCATTGATACCCCGCTTCACAGCTCACTGGCTGAGGCATACATATATCACGCTGCTGTACCTCTCCGGTGTGGATGTCATGACGGCAAAGGAGCTCGCCGGACATTCGGAAATCAGCACGACACTTGAAATATATACGCACCTTGACCATGAATACAAAAGGAATCAGCTCGACAAATTGAACGAGTATATCCGCCGGAATTAGGCACTATGTTGGAAAATGGGTGTCAAATGTGTGTCAAATCAGCAAAAGAGCCCGCTTGTATAGCGGCTATGGCGCTTTTTTGACCTTTTTTCGTAATGCGCAGGTCGCGCGTTCAAGTCGCGTTTCCAGCTCCATGTAAAAAAGCTCATAAATGCGGTAGCTATCGCGTTTATGAGCTTTTTGCTTTGTATATGTCAGGGTTACAAATGTGCAATTTTCGGTCGTTTTTGGGCATTATTTGTACAAAATGGGTGTCAGATGGGTGTCAATTTTTGTGGTTCCCCATCTGGCCTTTCTTATTATTTGCTTTACTGCTTCTGCCTGCGGTATTCATCGGTCATAGTGATGCATCCTTTCATTTCAATATTTGATGCCGATTATGCTATGGAGTATCAAACCGGATATTTGCTCTGTAAGCTCGTTCGCTGCTGTCAGCTTATACCATGTGTACAAGCTCGGCGCATCCCCAAGAGATATTCCGATCATATCATCAATATCCATAGCCGATGTAAGATAAGTCGCTGTGGATGTGTATAACTCACTTGCCTCTGTATGCTTATGTACAATGACAATAGCATCATAATTGGTATAAGCGCTTGACAGAGATATCGTTGAGGGGTTGGTCGTGCTGTCATTAGCCCACAGCACCGCCTCTGAGTATGTCCTCGGTGATACTGGCAGATTAACCCACGAATATGTAGGCTCTGTCTGTCCATCAGAGCTTGCTATGTAGAAATATCCCTGTGTGTAATTAGCATTTGTAGCGCCGACATACTGCGCTATCTGTCCGAGCATTGCTGCTGTGATTGTGGGCATGGTTGTGTATGGTGTAGGAAGTGATACTCCATTCTTCTGAATATCACCGTTGATGTTCATAGATGTTGAGTTGACTTCTACGATGTTGGAACGAGCGTTTTCTGCTGTGCCGTTTCCGATGTTAAATATATCTCCAGTGTTGGGTGAATTATATCTACCAATTGCGGTCATGCTTTCTTGATTAGCTTGTGTTTTAACCCCTTCTGCATGAGAATAATTCCCAGATGCTACAGAACCGTTCCCTTCTGCGTGAGAATAATTCCCAGATGCTGTAGAAGTCCCTTCTGCATGAGAATAATTCCCAGATGCTGTAGAAGAACCCCCTTCTGCATGAGCGCATAGTCCAGTTGCTCTGGTGCCATACCCTTCTGCATGAGAATAATTCCCAGATGCTTCTACTGCGTTATTGAATTTCTCGCCTTTGACTACACCGTTCACAAAATACTTTTGTCCCGCCGTGTTCCTGTAAATCCCATCACTCGTAACGGCATTCGCCGAATTTCCCGTTGGCACGGTATCAAACGGTCTGCCGAACTCGCCCCACTGCGTCCCGTCAAACACAAATTCTGTATAGTTGTACACGACAATATCGCCAAATACTGCTGTGTAGCTTTCGCCGTCAATCGTTATCGGGTTTGTGGTTGAGCCGTTCTCTATCGCCGTTGTGGTAGTGCCTTTGTAAGCTGTCGTATCACCACTTCCACCACCCCCTTTCCCTGTTTTCTTAAAATCCGCCATAGCCGCAACGGTACTGTCAAACGCTGCAACCACCACTTCACCGGTACCTTTAAGGTACATGGTGTCAGTGTTCTCATTGTGCGACCAGATGTAGCAGCCGTCATGATCGGCAGTGCTGCGGACATTGTCCGCTCCCTCTGTAATATTCGCCGAAAGCGATATGAGTATATCCACGCCCTTTACCACAAATACCGGATATACCCTCGGGAATGTGACGGCGGTTTCCGTGCCGTCAAGTGTGATCTTTTTGTAATCGGTTGTGAGATTCATAACCATCCTTCTTTCTTTATACATTATACATTTTTTGGTATGCTCTTATGTACTTTGTATGTGTGTCCTGTATCGCCAAAGCCTATAAGGTCTTGTGATGTGCCTGTGCTTGTTTGCCGTCTGCCGAAAGGATTTATGTAGGTTATTGTCCATTCACCAGTTACAGAGTTTGTTATACAATAACTCTCCACCTGAAACATAGGATAAGCACCACCGTAGGCATTCTGCGAAAATTGCGTGTAGTTTCCGTTGCTGTCTATAATGCCCCATTTGAGATATGGGTTCTGAAATTGCTGTGCCATCACATCCCATGCAAGCCCTACCTCAGAGTATAGTGTATAACCGAGCGTTTCATCGGTCACATTATCGCCGCCGACTATGCCTATGATATCGGGATCATATACAGTCCCCGAAGGAAATTCATAGCCGCTCACGCTCTCCACACCGTCAACCATGTCCTGACAGTCCTGCGGATCAAAGCTGGGGTTGTACTCTTGTATCTTTGTCACTACTTGAGCTTTACATTGCTTGCACTCCTCAGCTTCTTCTTTGGCATCTTCTGCTTCTTGTTCAGCTTCTCTTACATCTTCTTCGAGCTGGTCTATAATGGCAGGGATGTCATTCATTACAGCATCCAGTATCTCCGAGCAGTCCTGTGGTACTGTGCCCGTTATCGCACCAACCGCCGCCGCTACTTGCTGAGAGCATTGCAAGAGTGCCTGATACTCATCCTCATATGTGTCAACATCAACGATAACAGGGCTGTAACCGCCGTTCTGTGCCGTGTATGTGCCGTTCTGGGTAAAGGTTGCTGATTCTATCGGTACAGATACCGTCACAGTGCTGTACCCGTCAAGGTTATCATCATGTGCGGTATATGTTCCATTCGCAGTGATCGTCTTTGTTCCAAGATTGCCGCCTGATCTTGCCGCCCTTGCTATAAGCTGCACAAGCGTCTCGTTTAAGTTATGCCCCAACATCCTAATCACCATCCGCCACAGTTGCTGTATATACCAAATTGTCGATAGTGATAACACCGTCTGTATCGTCTACATCGGCCGTGAGTTCAAGCGTGAAATCTCCTATCGCCACAGTGGCCGTGTATTCGCCCTCGCCTGTTTCCTCCACAGTCCATACACTATCAGATAGATCAAGCCCTATGTAGATATCACCCGCTTTTAAAACAGGAATACCAGGTGCAACCTGTGTTATAATTATGTCCTTGTATACATCTGCCACAACATCACCTCTTAACTACCGCTTGAAATCTGATATCTTACGCCCGAACCGTTTTCATTTAAGAAAAACACCCCGAGCTTCTGGCCTTTTTTCACTACTTGTTTCTGATCTCTTTCTTCTTTGTATTTATATGTTTTATCATTGTCAAGCATAGGCGCTGACATATCTGCTATAAAGCCCGCCGCTGTCGCTCTCATGTTGATATTAAGTGCCATTCGTGCGTTATCTGTCGTGCTGTCAAGCGTTACAAGGGCAGGGACGGCCGCCGTTCCTGTGGTTACAAGCGCTGTCGTTACGCTAAAGGCTTTATACAAGTAATTCTCAAAGGGAGTGAGTGTCGTATATATGCTTGCTGTGCCCTTTACAAGATTAGATTCTATCAATCTAAATACATTTCCCGTCTGGAGTGTGCCGCCCGTGTACATTTCGCCCGTTACGGTATCTGTGAGTATGATCTTACCGCTGCGGTCGTAATAATACTGCATATACTCAGAGTATGCGCTCACATCAAGAGCACCCGCATTATCACGATATTCCATGCCTACAACATTTTTCCCGGTGGTTGCCGTGAACATAATGCCGCAGACCTTAGACATTCTGTCAAGGATATCTCTGCAAGAGCCGGAAAGATCGTCTTTGATGTATTGCTCCCCTACATTCGACCGCTCAGATGTAACGCTCACGCCTGTCTGTGACTGTATTGCTGTGAGTACATTCGACTGTGTGTATAGCTTAGGATCACCGTTTGTATCCTGCACATCAAAATTTGTATTGTCAAATTCCTGTTCAAGCTCTCCGCAGTAATCGTATGCCGTGAATGTTGTCGTGTATTTGGTGTATGTCGCATCACGAACCTTGAAAGTGGGGAAAAACACAGTGCTTGATACGGTGATATCATCGCCTTTTACAACCTCTGCTGTGCTGAGTATGGAGTTTGCAACTGTTACAGATATGCTTGTTGTACACATCCCGGAAAAGCCATTGTCCGGTGCATTTGCACTGTACGAAAAAGATATCACCTGATTGTATGGGATCGTTGTGTATAACTGAGATGATTTGTATACATTAAGGGCAATAGTAAAGCCGCTAAAGGCTGTTGAGCTGTGGCTTAGATACCGCACTGATCTCGATATCCCACAACTCGCCAGAAGTGGCCGTCTGGTCTCCTTCTGTTATCAGCGTGCTATGCACTGTTGGTGCAAGGAATGTCGCTGTGATAGCGTTCGGAAAACTAAAGGTAATGGAGCATTCCGATTTTAAAGCAGTGCATACAAGCGCTGCTGTGGCTGCGGGAACATTACCGAGATTGCAGTTGATGTGATACTTATACCCCAACAGCGTTTTGTGTTCATTCCCGTTTAATGTCGTGTAATCATCGCTGTACAAGCTTTCTTGTTCAACATTATACCCTGTTTCAACATATGCAGATACATCAAGGGTACTTCCAATCTTAAAAATCATGCTCCCACTCCTATCTGCAGCCTCTCATTTTCAGCGTTTACTATCTCTGCAAGCACACGCCCCGCACCGTCCACAAGCTTCAGATTCGCCGCTATCGTCACCGGTGAGGCATGATTCCGTGCAGTGCCCTGTGCTGCGGTGGTTTCCTGTGCCGGTGTGTATACTTGTGTGCTTTGCACTGCTGCGGCGTTGTTGGCGGCTGTTACTCTGGCGGACAGGTCGGCCACAAGCTTGTCATCGAATATGCCGCTCACATCATAAAGCTCCAGCAGCTCGCGCTTGACCTCGCCCTGCCTGCCTCTGATGATCGCTACCACATCGTCAATGATCTCGTCCGTCTTTTCACCGAGATCAAGCTGTTCGAGCCCTCTCGCCACAGCTCCCGACAGATCGGCAGAGCCCTCTTCAAGCTTTGAGCTTATCTGATCAAGAAAATCAAGATCATCCGATATATCCGCAGTGCCCTCATTGAGTCCCTGTATCAGCGCCTCGATATACTTGTCTGCACCATCGCCGCCCAGCTCCTTAAGGTCTGCGCTCATGCCGCCGAAAAGTGCCGTTACCTTATCGACAAATCCCGTCTGCAGCGTGCTTATCTCGTCCGCATAGTAGTCATTCGCAAGCTGTGTGGTCTCATCGTCAAGCTCCTTGTATGCGCTGTTGAGCTCGTTGAATTCCGCATCGCTCATCTTGTTAATCTGACTGGCGAATACCGCCGCCTGCTCCGTGTCCATCCCAAAAAGCTCATCGAGGAGTCCCTGTGCGAGCCCGCGTTCTTTGAGCGCACTCATCTGTCTGGCATAGTCCTTCTGAGCTTTCAGCCGCTTTTTCAGGTCGTTAATCGTGTACTGTGTGTACTTGTTGCCCTGTTCATCCTCTTCTTCGAGCACCTCGAACACACTGCCGCCCATCAGCTGAGCTTTAAAGCTGCTGCGCTCCCTGATGATATCGTTATAGCCGCTTTCATAGGCCTTTTTGAGTTCCCTGAAAGAGCCTTCCACAGTCTTTATCTCGTTTTTGATGTTGGTCTTTGCAGTGTTCGTCAGGGATGTGACTATCGTATCGAGCTGCTTTGCATCCTTATCCGCCTGCGACTGCAGCTTCTTGCGGTAGGCCTCGTCATCCTTTACCCATTTCGCATACAGCTCTCCGAAAAGTTCCTCCGACATCTCCGCCTTGTGTTCCGCCAGAAACGCCAGTTCCTTTTCGAGGATATCCGCCTCGCGGTCAAGATCGCTTGCATATTCCCGCGCATAGGCATTCGTCTCTATCTTTTCGTAGCTGTCCTTTATCGCCTGCTGCTTTTCTTTTTCGCTTTCCTTCTGTGCCTTGTCCTCAGCGTCCTGCGCCTTTTCGTAGTACTCCGTTACCTTGTCGTAGTACTTCCACCAATCCTCGCTTTCCTCATCGCGGTACTTTTCAAGGATATTCTTCCGCTGTGCCCAGTAGCTTTCCTCGCTCACCGCATGAACGGCCAGCTTGTGATCCAGATCTTCAAGTTCCTTTTCAAGCTGCTCGCCCGCATCGACTATCTTGTCCCCGCCGCTGCTTACATTTTTGCCGTATTTTTCGAGGACCTTCTTTGCGTTCTTGCCCTGCTCGTCAAGGGTCTTCTGATCCATATAGTGCTCGACATTCGTCTTGAATTTTGCGGCCTTTCTGCCTACCTTCAAGCCGTATTTGTCGTAGTTTTCCGCGATCTTGTCGGCAGTCTTGCCGATCCAGTCCGAAATCTCGTCCGCACCCTTGCGCATATACTCCGTAAAGCCGTCTGTAAGAGCCATGCCGCTGAATGCGCCCTGTATCACAGCGTTGTCGGGAAGCAGGTCTATCAGCTTCTGCCGCCATTCATCAAGGCTGTCCGCAAGGTTGAGGATCGTTGTCTTCGCGATGTCGCCCCAGTCGAAATGCACTAATATGTCTGCGATGCGGTTGCATATCTCCATACCGAGTGTTCCGAAATCGCCCAGTATCTCCGTCATTCCTGACAACAGGTCGATTATCAGCTCGGGACCTTTTTCGATAAGCTTCGGAGCATTCGTCACAACTCCGTCAATGAGTGCAAATATCAGCTTTCGTGCGACCTTGAGTGCCTCTTCCGTAAGCTGTGGAAGATCACCATCCAGAAATGATATTATCGCATCGACAAGCTCCCCGACCATTTCCTCTGAATTGTCGTCAAGCTCATCAGCCATTTCGTCAAGGGTGCTCAGAAGCACCGGCAGCATATCCCTTGCTGTGCCTGCAATGCCCTGTACAAGCGAGCGCATCCCCTCCGCAGCTGCAGGCAGGAGCTTTTCTATCAGCTCGGGTATAACAGGCAGTATTGCATCCGCAATGTCCGCCAGTCCCTCAGGCAGCCGTTCCAGAACGCTCCCCAGCTGAGGCAGCACATTTTTGATAAATGTCTGGACGCTCTTTGTCAGGTCGTCTGTGAGCTTCTTCACATCCTGCGCAGGATCCGCAAATCCCGTGAGAAGGTTCTGCCATGCCGCCTTCATAGCAGCCGCAGAGCCGCTTATAGTCTCCGCCGCTTCTCTTGCGGTGGTGCCCGTTATGCCCCATTCATCCTGTACAACATGGATAGCCTCAACGATATCCGAAAAGCTGTCTATGCTGTACTCGACTGCCTTGCCCTGTGCCGCCTGAAGCTTCTCGGCATCCGCGAGCAGGCGCTCCATTTCGGTCTTAGTTCCGCCGTAGCCCAGTTTAAGGTTATCGAGGAGCTGATACTGGCCTTTCGCAAAGCCCTGATATGCATTTTTGATGGATTCCATTGATGAGCCCATCTTGTTTGCGTTGTCTGCGATATCCGTTATAGCGAGATCGGCAGCAGCAGCGGCCTTCTGTGTGTCACCGCCAAGGGATGCGATGAGTGACGCAGAAAAGCCCGTCACGGTCTCCATGTACTCGTTGGCGGACATTCCCACATTCTCAAAAGCCTGCTGTGCATATCCCTTCACCGTGTCCGCGCTTTCCTTGAAAAGCGTTTCCACGCCCCCCGTGAGCTGCTCGAAATCCGCATATGCACTTATGGCCTGCTTTGATATATCCGCGAGCCATCCTGCGGCCTTTGCCGCACTGATGCCGGCGAAAAGCT
>CAMHMM010000078.1 GCA_946186215.1 uncultured Ruminococcus sp.
TACAACGACACAGCCCAGACCTTTGAGATAAATTTCGGCTACAAATACCCGATAAAAGAGATCAATACCATGCTGCTTGAAACAAAGCTTGCCGCAGAAGAGATACTTGCACTCACAGACGACAGCATGAGCGATTACGAAAAGGTAAAGATCTTTCATGATTATCTGGTAATGAATGTGGAAAGCTCTGTTGATACTGAGTATGCCGATTCCATCTACGGCGCTCTCGTAAAAAAACGCGCATTGTGTGAGGGCTATGCAAAGGCATTTTCGTACCTCTGCAATCTCGCAGGCATAGAAAACATGATCGTCACGGGATTTACCACCATTGACCATATGTGGAACATGGTAAAGATAAACGACAGCTGGTATCATGTGGATGTGGGCTGGGATCAGCCTGCAGCGGTGATGCGGAAAAGCTGCCCGACAATGATACTTTATCAGTATTTTCTTGCTGACGACGATGTGATAAAAAATCACTGCACCATAAGCAATTCTATGGGAGAACCGCCCCACGCTGTAAATGACGATCTGAATTATTACAAAAAAACCGGTCTTTATGCCGCAAATTATGAGCAGGCACTTGAAATTATCGAACGATGCTGCAGAAAATGCGTAGACACAGGGGATAAATTCTTCGTTCTGAAAATGGATTCCTCCAACCTCTACACTGAAACGATAACCGAGCTTGCACACCGCACAGACGACGATATCTCCGACATTGACAGAATCGTTGACCGGTCCGGATATACTGGGATGATAAGCCTGAGCGACTATTACAGAGATTACCGCATAATACTGTTCTTGCTTGAATGACCGCTTCTGAAAGGAGAACTTATGGCACCCGTTTACATCAGGACAGAAAAGGAATTTGACGAATCAGTTCCGGATTCAAAGCTGCCTGCGATAGTTGTTTTTTCCGTTGGGTGGTGTTCCCCTTGCAAGGATATGGAAAATACCGTCACTTTACTTTCCGAGGAAGAGGAATATCTGAGTGTATTTATAGTTGATTCAGATGCACTTCCGCAGCTTGCAGAAAAACACGAAATAAAAGGCTTTCCCACCACAGTCTTATTCGTAAACGGTGAGGAAAAATGCCGCAGGCTCGGAATGCTCAGCCGACGCACACTAAAAGAGATGCTGTCCGCAGAATAAGCTTGTAATTTTACCTTCAGGAAGGAATAAAAAATGAGAGAAAATGAAGATCTGTCTCTACTTGGCAGAAAAACGGAATATAAGAACGATTATTGTCCCGAAGTACTTGAAACCTTTGAAAACAAGCATCAGGAAAATGATTATTTTGTAAAATTCAACTGTCCCGAATTCACAAGCCTCTGCCCCATCACAGGACAGCCGGATTTTGCCACTATATATATTTCATATGTGCCTGATGTCCGCATGGTTGAATCAAAATCACTTAAACTTTACCTTTTCAGCTACCGCAACCACGGTGATTTCCATGAGGACTGCGTAAACAAGATCATGAAGGATCTTATAAAGCTTATGGATCCCAAATATATTGAAGTATGGGGCAAATTCATGCCCAGAGGCGGCATATCCATAGATCCCTATGCAAACTACGGAAGAAAGGGCACCCGTTGGGAAGAGGTAGCCCGCCACAGGCTTGAAAATCATGATCTGTATCCCGAAAAGGTGGACAACCGCTGATGTATATCAATCTTCACAACCATACGGAGTACAGCCTGCTTGACGGTGCCTGTCGACTGCCGGATATGGTCTCATATACGAAGGAACAAGGCCAGACAGCCCTTGCAGTGACAGATCACGGAAATATGTTTGCGGCTGTCCAGTTCACAAAGGAGTGCCTTTCGCAGGGAATAAAGCCGATCATCGGTTCTGAAATGTATGTCGCTCCGTATGATGCAAGAGATCGGCGGCCGGGAACAGTGAAAAACTATCATCTCACGCTCCTGTGCAAAAACGAACAGGGGTATCACAATCTCTGCAAGCTGTCATCCCTTTCCTATACGGAAGGATTTTACTCCCATCCCAGAACAGACCGCAGCCGCCTCACGGAATACCATGAGGGGCTTATTTGTATGTCGGGCTGTCTTGCAGGAGAGGTCGCACAGAAACTTCTTTCGGGAGATCATGAAGGTGCCCGCAGTACAGCACTGTTTTACAAGTTGCTTTTCGGCGAGGACTATTATATAGAAGTACAAAATCATTACCTCGATGAGGATGCTATTCTGCTGCCGCAGCTTTTTGACCTTGCAAATGAGCTTGAGATACGCACAGTCGCTTAAAGTGATGCTCAGATACAGAGGATACTCCTTGCAATCCAGACTAATACGAAAATAGGCGAATCCTATATCGGTTTTAAAAATGATGAGTTTTACCTGAAAAACGAAGCAGAGATGCTAAAGTTGTTCCCCGATCATCCCGAGGCGGTCCATGAATCGGGCAGGATAGCTGAAAAATGCATATTTGAAATGGAATTCGGCGCAACAAAGCTTCCAAGATTCGTACTTACCGAAAGACAGTCTGAGCTATGCGGGAGAGACAATATCAGATTTTTCCGCCGGCTTTGTGCATCAGGGCTTAAAAAGCGCTATCCCGTTGTCACGCAGATGCTGAAAGAGCGCCTTGAATATGAGCTTGACACCGTAATAAAAATGGGATATACGGATTATTACCTTATCGTGTGGGATTTTATCCGCTTTGCAAGGTCAAAGGATATTCCCGTAGGCCCCGGCAGAGGCTCCGGAGCAGGTTCTCTTGCAGCATACTGCATAGGCATCACTGATATCGATCCTATCAAATACAATCTCATCTTTGAAAGATTTCTCAATCCCGAAAGAGTATCTATGCCCGATTTTGACATAGATTTCTGCTATGAAAGGCGACAGGAAGTCATTGATTATGTCATAGGCAAATACGGCGAAGACCATGTTTCCATGATAGTGACATTTGGCACTATGGCCGCTAAAATGGCAGTAAGGGATATAACAAGAGTAACAGGACTCCCCTATTCTCTTGGCGAACAGATCTCGCGGCTGATCCCTCAGGCACCTCATATATCACTGCGCGAGGCGATAGAAAGCTCAAAGGAGCTCAAAGAGCTTTATAATAATAACGCCGATGCAAGAACAGTCCTCGACTATTCCATGATGGTCGAGGGAATGCCGCGCAACACATCGACTCATGCCGCAGGCGTGGTGATCTGTGATGCGCCTGTGAGCGACTATGTCCCTGTGATACAGCGAAACGGCGTTATCGCCGCCCAGTACACGATGACAGAGCTCGAACAGTTAGGACTTCTGAAAATGGATTTTCTCGGTCTGAGAAATCTCACCGTTATCCATTACTGCGAAAGAGATATCAGAAAACATGAGCCTGATTTTTCATCAAAGAATATCCCGGAGGATGACCGTGAAACCTTTGAAATGCTCTCAGCGGGCGACTCTTTCGGTGTGTTCCAGTTTGAAAGTGACGGAATGAGAGACCTGCTGACCAGACTGCGTCCCGAGAGTATAGAGGATCTTACAGCGGCGCTGTCGCTTTACCGCCCCGGCCCTATGGAAAGCATACCAAGATACATCCAGAACAGAAAAAATCCCGAAGCGATCAGCTACAAGGTGCCCTGCCTTGAACCGATACTGTCGGTCACCTACGGATGTATAGTGTATCAGGAACAGGTAATGCAGATATGCAGGGAAATGTCGGGCTACAGCTACGGCCGCGCTGATAATGTTCGCCGCGCTATGGCAAAGAAAAAAGCGGCACAGATGGAAAAGGAGCGTCCAGAATTTATAAAGGGAGCGGCTGAAAGAGGTATCAGCGAAAAGCTCGCCGCAGAGGTGTTCGATGAGATCGCGGGCTTTGCCTCCTATGCCTTCAATAAATCCCACGCAGCGGCATATTCCGTTGTGGCTTACACCACAGCTTATCTGAAAAGGCATTATTTCAAGGAATATGTTTCGGCAATGATGACCGTTTTCTGCGGATATCAGGCAAAGCTCAACGAATGTATATCGGAATGCAAAAAAAGAGGGATAAAACTGCTCCTGCCAAATATAAACGAAAGCGGGACGGGCTTTACTCCCTGTGAGAACGGTATAAGGTTCTCGCTCCTTGCGGCAAAAAATCTCGGTCCTGCCGTGATCGAACGGATAATCGCAGAACGAGAGGAAAACGGAAAATACACAAACCTTTCCGACCTTATCCGCCGTGTCCCATCCCTTACCATCAGAAACGCAGAGGCTCTGATAAAATGCGGAGCGCTTGACAGTATGCCGCACAACCGCGCAGAGTATCTGAATAATCTTGAAAAGATATTCTCATCAGTCTCACGAAATCTGTCAGGTAAGATCGACGGTCAGCTGGATTTCTTCTCCTCTTCGGGTGAACATATCCCCGATGCAGAGGAAAGCATTGCGCCGATGAATAATTATCCTGCTGAAATGCTCACAGAAATGGAGCTTGAAATACTGGGTATGTATGTTTCAGGACACCCTCTTGACCGTTTCAACATCCTTGCCTGTGCTGCAGGTGCGAAAAACACAGCACAAATACGAAAGCTCCAACCAAACGAAAAGCTGCGGCTTTTGTGTATAGTAAGCAGCATTAAGGAACACAGCACAAAAAAAGGCGACACTATGGCATTTCTGACAGTTGAGGACTCAGAGGGCTCTGTTGAGGTAATAATGTTCCACGAAGCATACAACAGATCCATGATGTACTGCCGCAAAGGTATGACGATATTTATCGACGGCCATACCTCCACAGACAGAGACGGAAATATAAATATCATCGCAGACTCTGCAGCATCCGGAGAAGAATTCATCGGAAAGTGCCAAAAAGCCGTGTTGTATATAAGAACAGATTCACGCAGGAAGGATGTCATAGAAAAATGCGCTGCCATTCTTTCTGCCTCACACGGCACACAAAGGGTGATATTCAATTATCCTGACAGAAATATAAGTATATCAAATAAAAAATGCCCGACAACAGCCGTAACGCCTGAGCTGATATCTGAGCTTATCAATGCAGCAGGAACAGAAAATATCAGATTAAAGCTGCCGGAATAAATAAAGCCATAGTATTTCCGATCATGTCTGAAATACTATGGCATTGTTTTTACACTATCGCATTGCTTCTATTTTTCCGAACGGGATATAAATTCCGTAAAGCTGCTTTCCGAAAGCGGCTTTGAGAAGTAATAGCCCTGCAGATAGTCAACATCGAATCCGCACAGAAGCTCAACCTGCTCATCGGTCTCTACGCCCTCTACAAGTATCTGTCTGTTCATCTGCTTGAACATCCTGATGCTGTTTTCGAGCATAATATAGCCATATTCACTGGTCTGGGCTACCCTAAGAAGGCTCTTGTCTATCTTTATCACATCAAGATTGAGTGACAAAATCGCAGCAATATTGGAATAACCCGTACCGTAGTCATCCATTGAAAAGAGAAAGCCCTCATTTTTGAGCGCGGTGACTATTTCACTCAGTACATCATAATCAGTGGCGGCAACGGATTCGGTTATCTCAAAATTCAGAAATTTCTTATCAATACCTGCATTTTCAACTATCCTGTTTATCTTTTCAGCAAACCCGGGCTTCAGGCATTCGATAACAGAAAGATTGACATTGATACATTCCATATGGTTCTGCTGCGGTATTCCGCTTTTGATAAACCTGCATACTTCTGAAAGCACAAATCCGTCAATGCGGTCGATCAGTCCCATCTGCTCGGCAACGGGAATGAATTCATCGGGAGATATTTGCCCAAGCTCCTTATCGTGCATTCTGATAAGCGCCTCGGCACCGTGCAGCTTTCTGTCGCTCATGCGGTATGTAGGCTGGTAATACACCTCAAAGCTATGTTCGTCAAGGCCTCTTGAAACCGCATCCTCAACCGCAGAACGCCTCAGCAGATACTCAAGATCACTGCCCACAAGCACCTTTTTATCATTTGTCTCGGGAAGCGAGGAATCAAGCATATAAAACGCATCATTTACTGAACTAATCCTGCCCGGCACTCCTGCTGCAAGAATTACCGCAGAAAGCTTTATCTGGCTTTCTCTGAACTGCCATGTTTCATCAAAACGGCTGCTGATCTTTTCAGCAAATTCCCGTATCATATTTTCATCATCACCATACACCGTAAGAGCGTAGGTAGATTGGTTCACATAGTAAATATGATAGCGCGGAACAAGGGTTCGCAGATAATCCGAAATAGTCTCATTCAGTATATCCGCATTTTCCGTACCAGCAGAGCGTATAAATATATCGGAATCGATAATTCTCACACCGATGAGGAAAAGCTTTCGCTTATTGATGATAAAGCTCTTTATATCCTGCCGCAGAGCCTTTCTGTTGTAAAACCCTGTATCGATATCGATCCTGTCGTCTTCTGACTCAACACAGAGCATAAGACCGACCATGCCCATCGCTTCGGAAAAGACCTCGACCTTAATCTCGCTGTGAGCAAGCTGTATCGTTATACCCAGTCCCACAAGGAACAGGAAATAGATAAGAGCTATCCTTTTTTTGTCGGTAAGCGCATCCCATGATCTGAACAGCTTCACCACCGACATAATGATAAAGAATGCGCCTGCGACATAGATGAGCATTTCCGCCCAATTGCGCTGAAAAGCTCCGTTTTCATCACGGTAATACACCCAATAGGTGAATGGATTTGTAAGTATCAGCATTTCGGGCAGGACAAATCCGATCAGATACATCGCTCGTGAAAACGGATTTGAACCGAACAGCGCTCCACATACCTTTGTGACATAATTATAGAACAATGCACTGAGCGCGGAATGAAGCAGAAAATAGACATACCTTGCGACCTTATCGATCATCAATATGGTATCAGCAGACAAACCTGCAAGCTTGGCAAAGCAAAGTGACAATTCACAGAGCGAGCTAATCAGGAGTATCGCCACCATTGCAATATATATCCTGTTGTGCTTTTTGTCCGTTCGTTTCTGTATAAATGTGAAAAGCAGGCAGGTGATACAGAGCAGAAAGGATGAGGAAAGAAACGCTATATGAAAAAGATTATACATTTCCATAGTGATCCGCCCCCTTTCACCGTTCTGTACAAATATTACTATATTATAACATATTCTGCAGTATTTATCAACCCGTTTTTAAAATTCTGTCAGTAATTTTTGTTTAGAATTAAAAATCAAAGCATCTGCACGAGGCAGATGCTTTGAGATGTACCTTGATTACCTTGAAGATGTGCTAAGTACCTTCTGCCGATACTTACTTTCTGATAAGAGTTACAGCGGCTGCAATGGCTGCAATTCCCATAACAGCGGCTACTGTTGCAACTTCAGAGTTACCTGTGGAGGGAGCTTCTGTCTCGGAAGACTCCTCTGCAGCGGGAGCTGCCTCTTCAACAGGTGCAGCCTCTTCTTCTGCTGCAGGCTCTTCTGCGGGAGCAGCTTCAGCAGTATCGCCTGCGCCGAGACCGCTTACTGTGAATGTAACGGTAAGGGACTCTGCAATAGGTGTTGCGTTGTTGATACCGGGATCATCCTTTGTATCGGAATACATATTGTAAACATCGATCCTGTAGTTGCCCTTTTCCTCGATATCGCCGTACTTTATCTTAGAAGCATCAAAGGAAACCTCGGAACCGTCTATCTCGATCTTGTCAAGAGTAGCAGTAGCATCGGGGAAGTTAGCTGCCATTCCGTCGAAGTCTACAACGAAAACGCCAATCTCCTCTGTTCCTGCAACAGCAGTAGAGGTTATAGTATATGTACCGTCACCTGTTACCTGAACTGAAGACTCCCAGTCCTGGAAGGTCCAGTTGGTATCGGTGAAACCAATCTTTGCATTGATAGGATCAACAGCAGATGCAGAAACAGCTGTGACACTGAGTGCAAGCGCTGCAGCAGCCGCAACAGCAGATATTTTCCTGAATGTCATATTAATCTCCTCCAAATTGAATGCCTATGATTCGTTATCTTTTCTTTTCGGAGCTGTCAAACACAACTCCGGCAGTCATATCGATGCTGTATACCGGACGGCACCGATCCTCTTTCTATTGACTGTCATTACGGTTTATTATAGCAACTTAAGTGTTTTTTGTAAATATGCTAAACCAACAAAATTTATATCCTGAATATATTGTTTTTAACCATAATTTATGAAAATCAGCCAATTTTTTACGGTTAAAAAATGTAACTTTTCACTTTTACCATTTTGTAACTTTTGCTATTCGTATGCCATTTTCCTTTAATTATCGTATTTTTTATTAGTATATAATTCGATATAATAGATTATCATGTTATA
>CAMHMM010000079.1 GCA_946186215.1 uncultured Ruminococcus sp.
CCTTCTCTTATTGCCAAGGAAGGCAGAGTTTTTGAAGAGGTAGTAAAGGAGATCACAGAGATCGTTGACGGTCCTATCTCCGCAGAGGTAATTTCACTTGAAGCCGACAAAATGGTAGAAGAGGCACTTCCTCTTGCAGCTATCAACAAGAATATCGTAATCAAGCTTCCTATGTGCGCTGAAGGCCTTGTAGCCTGCAAGGAGCTCACTAAGAGAGGCATCAAGACAAATGTTACACTTATCTTCTCCGCTGCACAGGCTATCCTCGCTGCAAATGCAGGCGCAACATATGTTTCTCCCTTCCTGGGCAGACTTGATGATATCGGCATGACCGGTATGGATCTTATCGAAGAGATCGCAGATATCTTCAAGATCCAAGGCATCAAGACTCAGATAATCGCAGCTTCTATCCGCAATCCTATCCATGTAACACAGGCTGCTATGGCCGGCTGCGACATTGCTACCGTTCCTATGGCAGTTATCAGACAGATGGTTAAGCATCCCCTTACAGATATCGGTATCCAGAGATTCCTCGATGACTGGAAAAAGGCCGGCAACAACTGATCTCTCTTTGTTTTATTGCAGAACAGGCATATTCCCTGCACGGGGATATGCCTGTAAATTTATATGTATGCAAACCCTCGTCTACATACCAACAAATACTCTTATATTACAAGAAATGTATAATACAGGCAGAAAACAGCAGATGCTCACAGTAATGAACATCTGCTGTTTATGTTACAAGGGCAAAACCGATCAGATCAGAGAACGCCCATTGCGTGCTTTGCCGCGATCATTCCGAAGGTGTAGCAGCGGCCAAGAGAAAGGCCTGTCTGATGGAAGGGATAATCTGCTCCGCCGTAGAACTGTCCGCCTACATTTCCCGCACAGTACAGTCCGTCTATGACCGTACCGTCCGCACGAAGAGCCTGTGCATTCTCATTTGTAAGGATGCCCGACACAGCCGCAGAAACACGGATATGCTTCCTTGCTCCCCAGAAGGGAGGCTTTTCTATTTTGTGCAGATATCTGGCGGGCTTTCCGAAATCAGTATCGCATCCCTTTTCACAAAGCTCGTTGTATCTGTCAATGGATGCCTTCATATTCTCATAGGGAATATCAAGCTGCTGAGCAAGCTCCTCGAGTGTATCGCATCTGTGAAGATCGATCAGATTTTTGAATACTCCCTGAGGATTCTCCACCGCGCCGGGAATAAATTTTTCCATAACAAACGGAGGAACAGGGCCGTCAACAAAGGAATCCTTATCCCAGTTCATATAGTCGCTGTCATATATAGTGCAGTACCAGCCCTTTGAGCCATCGGCGCGGTGCTCTTCATCGAGCATCGTGCCCTTGTAGGAGGGCTGATCTCTGAGGATATTACCCATATAGACAAAGCCCGTATACTCATTTGTGAACCTTTCACCATTCATATTAAGATACAGGAAGGGTTCCTCAAACATAAGTGCAGAATCAAAGTCATGCATCATTTTGGTATGGCCTGTATTCTCCATCTTCGCACCGACGGTCATTGCAAGAAGATGGCCGTCTCCTGTCTTGCCGAACTGCTTTTTGTCAAAATCGGCAATATCAGGGCACCAGTGCTTTACCATTTCAGGATTGTTCGTATAATCACCAGTAGCAAGAATAACTGCCTTTGAAGCGTTGAAGCGGATATATTTGCCCTCCGCATTCTTTCCGATAACACCGGTCACTCTTCCGTTTTCCATAACAAGCTGAACAGCGGGTGTTGAGTAGAATACATCAAGCGCATTTTCAGAGCGCACCCTTTCAATAACATTGCGCATTGCATTTCCCACATTAAGGGGCTTGGGGCCTATCCACGGAGCCCAGAAGTAGCAGTGGTCCTCGCCGTAATCGTATGTATTCTGTCTGTCTGTCCACACACCTGTAAAATCGCCGCTGGTGCTGCGGAAGGCACAAAGCTTGTCACCGTCGTTGAGAAGCTTTGCAGATTCGGTATTACTGTCTACCTTGCTTCCGTCGCCGTACTCCGTTTCCTTGGTGAGCCCTGCACGGTTGAGAAACCATATCATAGCCTTCTCAGAATGCTCGGCATAGGCGCGAAGCTGCTTTGTATCCGCTCTCCAGCTGCAAAGACTGTTTGTATGATGTATCCACTTTTCTATTCCCGCCGGAGTGGAACGGGACTTTATGATCGCTGAGCCGCAGTTGCCCTGAGAAACTACGCCCTGTGCCTTCTGAAGAATAGCAGTTTTAGCTCCGAGCTCTGCTGCAAAGCCTGCCGCAGGAACACCTGCTGCACCTGCTCCAACGACAACGATATCATAATCAAGAGTTTCGGATATATCAAGCGCACCTGTTTCAACACATGAGCTGATTATCTCTTTTTCTGTATATGCTTCCAATTCAATATCCTCCGATCAAAAATAAAATGATCCCGGAGCAGAGCCGGGATCGGTATTCATTATCCCTTTACTGCACCTGCTGTAAGACCGTCAACGATCTGGTTGGAGAATGCACAGTAAACAATAATGGTGGGGATGATCGCAATTATGATAGCCGCGAACATCTGCGAATAGTTTGTATTATAGGGGCCAACAAATTTTGAAAGAGAAACGGGAAGTGTCTTTTTCGCATCATCAGAAATGAATACCATAGCGAGAAGAAGCTCATTCCAGTTTCCGATAAATGTCATAAGGCCTGTTACAAAAAGTCCTGTCTTGCCGAGGGGCAGGCATATCTCAAAGAAAATCTGGAAAAGATTTGCTCCCTCCATGCAGGCACATTCGATGAGTTCGTTGGGCATACTTTCGAAGAAGCCTGTCATGATGAATATGGTGATGGGAAGTGCGAAGGTAAGGTACGGCAGGATAAGTCCGAGAAGATTATTAGAAAGGCCGAGCTTTGCAAATCTTGTGAAAAGCGGGATGAGCACGCAGTGTACGGGGATCATCATACCCGTAAGGAAGTATGTCATTGCAAGCTTTGAGCCCTTCCAGCGAAGTCTGCCTATACCGAAGGCCGCCATTGAGCCGATTATCATGCTCAGTGCAAGAGTGATCACGCAGACGATGAATGAATTGAGAGTGGCTATTCCCAGCTTGCCCGCAGTCCATGCAAAGGTGTAGTTATCAAATGTGATATCCTGCGGAAGCGCAAAGGGTGCGGAGAATATCTCTCTGTTTGTCTTGAACGAAACATTGAACACCCAGAGAAGAGGTGCTATATACACGATCGCAGTGAGTACAAGGAATATGTAAATTATGACCTTGGGAAGCGTGAGCTTTTCTTTTTTATCGGCGATATCATCCGCCGTCAAAAGCTTTTTAGCTTCGTTTTCTGTTTTTACAGCTGCATCCATTCTCTGCACCTCCCTTACATCTCATACTGCTCGGTCTTTACTACCTTATTGATAAACAGTGTCACAAGGAGACACATTATCAGCAGCAAAACACCGATGGCACTTGCATAGCCGTACTTGAAATATTTGAAGCCCTGCTGGTACAGATGTGTTGCAAGCACCTCAGTCCTGTGGTTGGGGCCGCCCTCTGTCATGTTGAAGATAAGGTCGAAGAATTTGAGCGAACCGATGGCATTGAGAGACATTGCAGTTGCGACCATAGGTCTGATAAGCGGAAGTGTGATATGCCAGAAGGTCTGGGGCTTTGTACAGCCGTCGATATAGCTTGCCTCGAAAAGCGACTTGCTGATACCGGAGATCTGAGCCATATAAAGCATCATAGACTGGCCTACATACTGCCAAAGTGAAACGAATGCAATAACCCACATGGGCAGGATTATGAAGCCCTTTGTATCCATGAGCCACAGGGGGCCTTCCACGCCCATCTTTTCAAGGAGCTGGTTTATACCGAGCTTGGGGCTGAAAATGAACATCCAGAGAAGACCGAGTGCAGCAGATGAAAGTACGCACGGAAGATAAATGATATTTTTGAAAAGATTGCGTCCCTTTTTTATGTTTGTGAGCAGCGCTGCAAGAAAAAGTCCCATAATGAGCTGTGAAACACAGGAAAAAACGAGGAAGAATATGGAATTTTTTATTGCAAAGCCAAGTGTCTTGTCGGTCAAAAGAGCCTTGTAGTTGGCAAGACCTATGAATTTGGGAGCGGTAATGCCCTTGTATTCACAGAAAGAATAATAGACCGACTGGCAGATAGGCACAAACAAAACAAGGGTAAACAGTATAAAAGCGGGAGCCATAAAAATAACTATGGCTTTCTTATTTCTTAGAAGTTTGTCCATAACTATCAGTTCCCTTACTATATCGGTATAAAAAGGGGGGCGCCATGGGTAGCGCCCCCATGAATTATAAAGGGGATCTTATTACTTACTTTCTGCAGTTATCCTTGTAATACTGCTCCATATCCTTTGCAGCATCTGCAGGAGTCATATCGCCGAGGAATACAGAAACCATTGTGTCATCGAAGTGAGCACCGGTCTCAGTTGTAGGCATGGACTCGTTGTAGAAGCCGAATGTGCCCTTAGCGCCGCCGAATACATCCATAACATATGCAAGCTGCTTGGGAGCCTTGTCAGCATCATACTGAACCTTTGTTACAGGGATCTTACCGCCGACCTCTGCTGTATACTTCTGAGCAGTGTCATCTGTGAAGTACTTCATAAGAGCAGCAGCAGCCTCAGGATACTTGGAAGTAGAGCTCATAGCGAGAGAGTCAGACTTAGCGATAACTCTTTCAACGCCGGGGAACTGGAATACGCCGCACTTAGCCTCGAAATCAGGGTTAGCACCGTTGATCTGGCCGATAGCCCAGGAACCCTGGATAAGGATAGCAGCTTCTTCGTTGTAGAAGTTAGCAGTAGCAACATCGTTGGTATCACCAGCAGCGGTCTTCTGGAAGTACTGAGAAAGCTGGAGGAGCTTGTTGCACGCATTTTCAAGCTTGCCGTCTTCCCATGATGCAGAGCCGTCAGCAAGCTTGGGAAGCTCAACGCCTTCAGCTTCGCAGAGATAACCTGCTACCATGGAAAGGCACCATGCAGTACCAGCGGAAATGGTAACGGGTGTGTAGCCTGCGCTCTGAAGAGCATCACAAGCTGCGATCATTTCATCCCAGTTTGTGGGAACCTTTGCGCCGGCCTTCTCAAACATCTCTGTGTTGTAGAAGCAGCAGGCAGCAGCTGTGTTAAGAGGAACAGCGTAGATCTTTCCATCGTAGGTCTGCTGAGAGAATACAGCATCGCTTGTGAAGGAATCCTTCCAGCCGTCCTTGCCAAGATAATCATCAAGGGGAGCTGCAACGCCGGGCTCAACATAGTCGGTAAGCTGAGGACCGGGGCTTACGATGAATACATCGGGTGTTTCACCTGCAGCAACAAGAGCATTGAGCTTGTTGTAGTATTCCTCAAGGTTGGTGGTGATGGGCGTTACATGATATTTGCCCTCGTAGTCCTTGTTGAATCTTTCAATATTCTGCTTGTAGCCAAGAGAAATAAGATCCTCGGTAGCATCAAGGTCATCCCAGAACATCCAGGTTATTTCCTGAACCTCTCCGGACGAGCTTCCGCTGTCACCGGCAGGGCTTGCAGCAGGTGCAGGTGTTGCAGGTGAGGATGAACCGCCGCATCCTGCGAATGTGGTTGCGATTGTTGCAGCCGACAGAATCGTTGCTAAGATCTTCCTTTTCATTGTGAATTACCTCCCGATACATCACCATACTTTACAGCATGGCAAGCGTTTTTGGTTTTACAACCTAATTTCAGGCACTTTAACTCTGTGTCTTTAGTCAAGTTTAACACATCCCCAAATATCTGTCAATAAAGCTGAGCAAAAACCACAATTTTTTGAAAAATCATAGCAATAAATGGTCATTTATACCATATCAGTGGAATTAAAAGTGCTTAAAAACCGCATCATAAAGGCATTTTTGGGCGCTTGTGCAATATGCACAAATTTATATATGAATATTCTACATATTGACAAAAAACGCTTTGTGACAGCAAAATATCATAACCATAAGCACATAAAACTGGAAAGCAAAAAAGGACGACATTTCTGCCGTCCTTTTGAAAAAAACTTTATCGAAATTACTTGAGTTCGATAGTTGCGCCAGCTGCTTCGAGCTTAGCCTTGAGCTCCTCAGCCTCAGCCTTGGAAACCTGCTCCTTGAGAGCCTTGGGAGCAGCCTCAACAGCTTCCTTAGCTTCCTTAAGAGAAAGACCGCAAGCGTCCTTAACTGCCTTGATAACATTCATCTTAGCATCGCCGAAGGACATGAGAACTACATCGAACTCAGTCTTCTCAGCCTCAGCAGGAGCGCCTGCTGCAGGGCCTGCTGCTGCTACAACAGCAGTAACGCCGAACTCATCCTGGATTGCTGTAACGAGCTCAGCAAGCTCAAGAACGGAAAGTGCCTTGATATCTTCAATAAACTGTGTGATCTTTTCAGATGCCATGGTAATTAACTCCTTTTATCATTAAATTTGGAAATACCGTGATAACGGTACGAATATCAGCAGCCTTATGCTGCTTCCTCTGCTTCCTTCTTCTCCTTGAGAGCCTGAAGAGTAGCTGCAAGCTTCTGCATGGGACCCTGAAGGGAACCAACGAGCTGTGCAAGAAGTACATCTCTCGATGGGATCTTGGAAAGAGCTGTAACACCGGCCTGATCATAAATCTCTGTGCCGATGAAGCCGGCCTTGAGGTTGAACTTATCCTCATGGTCCTCTGCAAACTTTCCGAGAATTCTTGCGGGAGCAGTCTGATCGTCATTGCTCAGAGCAATAGCGGTAGTGCCCTCAAGAACACCGTCAAGACCTTCGATACCAGCCTCAGCGAGTGCGCGGCGAAGCATGGTATTCTTCTCTACAAAGTAGGTAACATTAGCCTCTCTGAGCTCTCTGCGGAGCTTAGTGTCTTCCTCAACAGTGATGCCCCTGTAATCAACGAGCACACCTGCCTCGGCAGCCTTGAGCAGTTCAGTGAGCTTAGCGACCTTAGCCTGCTTTGATTCAAGTGCCTTTGCGCTTGGCATTTCTTTACACCTCCAAAAAATTATTGGATCATGGTGCTATCAATTCATAAGAAAAGCCCTTCCACACGGGAAGGGCGCACGATCATGTCAAAGCTCTCTTAAAAGAGAACGATCTGTACAGCGATCCTTCCTCGGCAGGAATTACACACGAAACCGTGCTGCCTGCTGTCTTTAGAATACGATAGCTCTAATCAACTTTTGTATTATACTATTTTTTCATCGCCTTGTCAAGCGGTATTGAACGATTTGTATGAATGCACAATACAGTGTGACATTATGCGCTGTTAGAATATGTTATGCACAAATCATTTCTGAGAGAATCTGCAAAAAACATATTCTTTCATTATATCCCTGTATCAAGCTCCCTGATCGCCGCAATCAGCTTTTCGCTTGCCTTCTCATGTGTAGCCTCGGTGGGATGCCAGTCAGAGGCATAGCCGTCTGCATTCACATCCTGAATATCAAAATGCAGCGTTGAGATATCGCTGTCCCCTGTCTGCGCTATATATTCCTCAACCGTCTTTTCAATAAACGGGTAGAGATCATCACCCATTATCCCCAGTGAACAGATGATATGCGCCTTGGGATGAACTTCTCTGATATGCTTTAAAAATTCATCATAGTTTTCCATGTATTCTCTGATGCGCTCTTCATCCGACCTTGTCCATGACGCATCATTGGTGCCGAGATTTATCACGACCACATCCGGCTCAAATTTTGAATGATCCCATTCTATATTCGCTGCGGTAAGCCCGCCGTCAAAGTTTGAATAGGAAAAACCGAACTTATCATAATATTTCGGGACAAGCTGTGACTTCTGCTGAGTCTTTCCGTCGCTGTAACCCGAGCAGATGCCGTAACCGCTGTAGGAAACAAGGCTCCAGTCTGCATTCAGCTTTTCAGAAGTCTTTATAGCATATGCCCTTGTGCAATCCTCGGTAGCAGTGGAGAATGGCTTTTCATGCTTTTCGTCATCCACGCCATAGCCGCAGGTGATGGAATCCCCTATAAATTCGATCTTCATAGGGCGGCCTTCGGCAGGCATCACAGTCCCGTCGGTATCTATTGCCGATATACCGCAGACCGACTGCGCCGATTCGGAAAGCTTGATGACTTTGATCTCTGCTGTGCGCTCGGAGTCACCGTCGAATACGGTAAATTCCTTTGAGGATCTGTCAATGATCTCGTCAAGGACTCTTTCTCCGTCAACA
>CAMHMM010000080.1 GCA_946186215.1 uncultured Ruminococcus sp.
CTCGCGAACTACTTCATATCACAGTTCCGGAATGAAGAAGACGCAGGATTCAGCGCTATGTGGGCAACGAAAGCTTTATGCTCACCTATGGTGACGGTGTGTGCGATGTGGATATGAGAGAGATCGAGAAATTCCACAGATCACATGGCAAGATAGGCACTATCACTGCGATAAATGTGGATCAGCGCTTCGGCGTGCTCGATCTTGACGATGACGGCACGATACAGGCGTTCAGAGAAAAGAACGAGATGGACAAGAGCGTTATCAACGGCGGATATATGATGTTCGAGCCTCAGGTGTTCGACCTTCTGTCGGATGATTCCACAGTTTTTGAAAAATATCCTATGGAAACTCTCGCAAAGACAGGGCAGCTCATGGCATACCGTCATGAGGGCTTCTGGCAGTGTATGGATACCCAGAGAGACAAGAATCTCCTTGAAAGCCTCTGGGCGACAGGAAAGGCACCGTGGAAAAAATGGGAATGACGCTCGGCGGATTCTATAAAGGCAAAAAGGTGTTCGTGACCGGCAATACCGGCTTCAAGGGCACATGGCTGTGTATGGTGCTCTCTCAGATGGGTGCACAGGTCATGGGCTATTCGCTCAGACCGCCCACGGATCCTTCGGTGTTTGATATCACCGGAGTTGAAAAGGACATCACACAGGTCTATGATGATGTAAGAAACGGCGAAGCTCTGCGCAAAGCGATGTGCGGGTTTTCACCGGATATCGTGATACATATGGCAGCACAGCCTCTTGTGCGGGAAAGCTATGCAAACCCTGTCTATACCTATGATGTGAATGTCATGGGTACGGTGAATGTGCTCGATGCAGTAAGGCACTGCGACAGTGTGCGCTCTGTGGTGAATGTCACTACCGACAAGGTCTATAAAAATAATGAGTGGTGCTGGGGCTATCGTGAGAGCGATGCTCTTGACGGATTTGATCCATATTCAAATTCAAAAAGCTGCTCGGAGCTTGTCACATCCTCATATAAAAAATCATTTCTCGATAAAAAGGGCGTGGCAGTTTCGTGCTGTCGTGCGGGCAATGTTATCGGCGGCGGCGACTTTGCTGCGGACAGGATAGTTCCCGACTGCTACCGTGCTCTTTCCGAAAATAAGAAGATCATACTGAGAAATCCTCAGTCGATCCGTCCCTATCAGCATGTGCTGGAGCCGCTTTTTGCATATCTGGCAGTGGCTATGCTGCAATATGATGATGCAGGACTGGCAGGCTGCTATAATATCGGGCCTGATGAACAGGGCTGTGTCACTACAAAGGAGATAGCTGAAAGATTCTGTACCGAGTGGGGCACCGTGGACGGATGGGAGATAAGGCAGGATCCCAATGCAGTCCATGAAGCGAACTTCCTGCGCCTTGACTGTTCTCTTATCAGGTCGAAGCTCGGGATAAACACCTACCTCAATGCCCATGCCGCAGTATCTATGGCTGTGGAGTGGTATAAGGCATATCACGAGGGTAAGGATGCAAGACAGCTCACATTTGATCAGATAAGCTATTATGATGATATATTTCAGATAACGAACCGCGGTTTCAGAGCGGATAAAGGATAATGATATGTTTGAAAATATGAACGAGGAACAGGCAAGAAAGGAAATTCTTGCCGCAGTAGGCGAATACGCCGATAAATTCCACAAGCCGAGGGAGTATAAGAAGGGTGACAGGATCCCCTATGCAGGCCGTGTCTACGACAGGGCTGAGATGACCTCTCTTGTGGACAGTGCTCTTGAATTCTGGCTCACATCGGGAAGATACACTGCTGAATTTGAAAAGCAGCTTGCAGGCTATCTCGGTGTCAGGACAGCACTTCTTGTAAATTCGGGATCATCGGCAAATCTTGTGGCATTCATGGCGCTCACATCTCCGCTGCTCGGTGAAAGAGCCATAAAGCGGGGCGATGAGGTCATAACCGTTGCCGCAGGCTTTCCGACTACGGTCTCGGCAATAATCCAGTTCGGTGCCGTACCGGTATTTGTGGATATGGATATCCCCCAGTATAATATAGATACGGCGCAGCTTGAAAATGCGCTTTCCGGGAAGACAAAGGCTGTGGTGCTGGCTCATACGCTGGGAAATCCCTTCAATATAAAGGCTGTAAAGAGCTTCTGTGACAAGCACGGGCTCTGGCTCATCGAGGATAACTGTGATGCTCTTGGCAGCACCTATACTCTTGACGGCGAAACAAGGTTTACCGGCACCTTCGGGGATATCGGCACATCCAGCTTCTATCCGCCCCATCATATGACTATGGGCGAGGGCGGCGCTGTGTATACAAACGATCCTCTTCTTGCAAAGATCGCGCTTTCGCTGCGCGACTGGGGGCGCGACTGCCGCTGCCGTTCCGGGCAGGACAATCTCTGCGGTCACCGCTTCGACGGCCAGTACGGTGAGCTTCCCCGCGGATATGATCACAAGTATGTTTATTCTCATTTCGGATATAATCTCAAAGCCACCGATATGCAGGCGGCCATCGGCGTGGAGCAGCTCAAAAAATTCCCCTCGTTCGCACAGCGCAGAAGGGAGAATTTCAATAAGCTGCACTCAATGCTCTCGGATATACAGGATAAGCTCATCCTGCCGCAGCCTGCGGAAAACTCCGATCCCTGCTGGTTCGGTTTCATGATGACCTGTACCGGCGGCACACAGCGCACAAAGGTCGTTCCATATATGGAGGAGCACGGCGTTCAGACGAGGATGCTCTTTGCCGGCGACCTTACCTGTCATCCCTGCTTTGATGAGATGCGCAAAAGCGGCGAGGGCTACCGTATCATCGGCGACCTCGTGCAGACAAGCAGGATAATGAACGACACATTCTGGATAGGTGTATACCCCGGAATGACTGATGAAATGCTTGAATTTATGGCACAGACACTGCATGATGCGGTCAGGGAGAAGTAAATGCTGCCGGAGCTTGAATATTATCTGAATGATACAGCAAAGGATTACAGCAAAGAAGAGATCGCAAAACTCAGCGAAATGGTGAGCGATGACGATAAAAAGCGCATCATGGAATATGTCTGCGGCTTTGTTGAGACATATCACATAATCCCCGTTGAAAAGATGTATTCCATCATTACAGAGGAGTATGGTGAAAGCTGGACTGAGGAGCAGTTCTGGGCGGGATGCTGCCTTATATCCACTGATAAAGAGGTTAAGCGGACAGCGTTATTTGGCAGCGAATACGCCGCATACGGAGGAGAAAAACAAGGCAGGTCAAAAAAAGCCCTTCTTATCCATGCATCTCTTGTTCAGGTCGATATCGAATTTTTTGAACAGATGATCACAGCGCAGAGCGATAAGCCTTACAAGGTGCTCCCGAAGGAGCATATTACTGCGATGTATCATTACGGATGCGACTATTCATCGTCTAATATACTGAATGAGGAAAATCGGAAGCTTTATGATTTCCTTATTCAAAGCGGTTTTGACAGAGGAAATGTCGTAGACGCAGTTGATGATGCATATATTGTGATGAGAAATTGCAATGAGGATATTATCGAGTGCATGAGAGATACTGTCAATCATCTTTATCTCGCTGATCCCGATGATGCCTTTCTGTGCGGTCTGTACCGTGAGATCGCCGATATGCGCAACTGTGCTTCTCAGCCCTTCAACAGAGGATATTCTCCTGCTGAGACCGAAAAAATGAAAAATGAAAGCGGCAGGGACTGGGAGAGCGGATATGCCGAAGCACTTACCCCGGCACAGATAATCGAGAGCTACAACATTATGAAAAGTAAGGGCGAAATGCTCAGGGATGCTTTTGCATTCGATGCCCTTTTTTCTCTGGAAATGCTCAGTGGTTTTCTGCAATAGAGATCAGCCAGGGCAGGAAGAGACGATCTCAGTCTCTGCGGCAGCGGAAAAAATACAAAAAATGCTGCGAAAAAAGCAGCATACATATACACGAAAATTTTAAAGAAAAGGAAGGAATGATCAAAATGATCGAACAGGCACTTTCACTTTTAGGCAAGCAGCTGGACAAGAAGGCTAAGATCCCCACATGGATGATTGTATGTGCATTCGTGCTCACATTTATCCTCGGTGTTGCGACCGGTGCTGCAATCACAAAGCTTACCTGCTCTAAGAAGGTAAAGACAGTCACCGATGATGATGACTTTGATGCTGAGGAGTACCTCAGAAATCTTGAACTTGATGATGAGGAGTAATCCCGTAGTATGAAGCTTGGTATGGTTGGACTTCCCAATGTGGGAAAAAGCACACTTTTTAACGCACTCACTAATGCAGGCGCAGAGTCTGCAAACTATCCCTTCTGCACTATCGAGCCCAATGTGGGCATAGTAAGCGTGCCTGATTCGCGGCTCGATGCGCTCAGGGAGATGTACAGCCCCGAAAAATTCACCCCCGCAACCCTTGAATTTGTGGATATCGCAGGCCTTGTAAAGGGCGCATCAAAGGGCGAGGGACTGGGAAACAAGTTCCTTGCGGATATCAGAGAGGTGGATGCCATCGTCCATGTTGTCCGCTGCTTTGAGGATGATAACATAGTTCATGTAGAGGGCAATATAAACCCCGCAAGAGATATCGAAACGATCGATCTCGAGCTCATATTTGCCGATATTGAGCTTATCGAAAGGCGCATCGACAGAACAAAGAAGCTTATCAAGGGCGACAAGAAGTACCAGACAGAGCTTGAATTCCTCGAAAAGCTCAAGGAGCATCTTGAAGCAGGCCACAGCGCCCGTTCCTTTGGCTTTGACGAGGAGGAAGCGGAGATAATCAAGTCAACGCCACTGCTTTCCGCAAAGCCCGTTATCTATGCTGCTAACCTCAGCGATGAGGATTTCAGGAACAATATCGACACATCAGCGCATTATAAGACCGTGTGTGACATCGCACAGCAGGAGAATGCCGCTGTGCTGCCCATCTGTGCCGAGCTTGAAGCGGAGATCGCCGATATGGACGAGGAAGACAAGAAGATGTTCCTTTCCGAGCTCGGACTTGAGGTATCAGGCCTTGACAGGATCATCAAGGAGGGCTATGCACTTCTGGGACTTATCTCCTTCCTTACCGCAGGCCAGCCCGAGGTACGCGCCTGGACGATCAGAAAGGGCACAAAGGCACCCCAGGCAGCAGGAAAGATACATACCGACTTTGAAAGAGGCTTTATCCGCGCAGAGGTCGTTGCATTTGATGATCTTATGGAATGCGGCTCCATGAGTGCTGCAAAGGATAAGGGACTTGTCCGTTCCGAGGGCAAGGAATATGTGATGCAGGACGGCGATGTTGTCCTGTTCAGGTTCAATGTGTGATAATGATATCATAAACGAACATAAGCTTTGTCCGATGCGGCAGTTTACGGGCAGGGCATTAAAGAAGAAATACCGGTCACTGTGTCCTCCGCGCCGAATACGGGGAGGACACAGAAAAATGCGCATGAAAATGTTTTGGCTTTGATCTGTATTTCTTCATCAATATATTGATCATTTTTATCGCGGAGGAATTTTTATGCCAAAGAGGAACGATATCAATAAAATTCTCATAATCGGTTCGGGGCCTATCATCATCGGACAGGCCTGTGAATTTGACTATTCCGGTACCCAGGCCTGCAAAGCACTCAGAAAGCTGGGCTACGAGATAGTTCTCGTAAATTCCAATCCCGCAACTATCATGACAGATCCTGATGTTGCAGATATCACCTATATAGAGCCTCTCAATGCTGACAGGCTCACTCAGATCATCGAAAAAGAAAGACCCGATGCACTGCTGCCCAATCTCGGCGGACAGTCCGGGCTTAATCTGTGTTCGGAGCTCGACAAGCTGGGCGTGCTCAAAAAGTATAATGTTCAGGTCATCGGCGTTCAGGTAGATGCTATCGAACGCGGCGAGGACAGGATCGAGTTCAAGAACACCATGACTGCTCTGGGCATCGATATGGCCCGCAGTGAAGTCGCTTACTCCGTTGACGAGGCTGTGAAGATCGCTGAGAAGCTTCGCTATCCCGTTGTTCTCCGTCCTGCATACACCATGGGCGGCGCAGGCGGCGGCCTTGTATACAATGTGGACGAGCTCAAGGTCGTCTGCGAGAGAGGCCTTCAGGCAAGCCTTGTGGGACAGGTGCTTGTAGAGGAATGTGTCAGCGGCTGGGAAGAGCTGGAGCTTGAAGTGGTAAGGGATGCGGAGAATAATATCATTACCGTATGCTTTATCGAAAATATCGATCCCATCGGCGTTCATACAGGCGATTCATTCTGCTCTGCGCCTATGCTCACCATTCCTGAGGATGTGCAGAAGGAGCTTGAGAGACAGTCCTACAAGATAGTTGAATCCATTCAGGTAATAGGCGGCTGCAACTGCCAGTTCGCAAGAGATCCCGAAACCGGCAGGATAATCGTTATCGAGATCAACCCCAGAACATCCCGTTCCTCTGCTCTGGCATCAAAGGCAACAGGCTTCCCCATCGCACTGGTTTCCGCTATGCTCGCCTGCGGCCTTACACTCAAGGATATCCCCTGCGGCAAATACGGCACACTCGATAAGTACAGACCTGACGGAGATTATATCGTTATAAAGTATGCCCGCTGGGCATTTGAGAAATTCAAGGGTGCAAAGGATGAGCTCGGAACACAGATGAAGGCTGTGGGCGAGGTCATGAGCATCGGCAAGACCTATAAGGAGGCCTTCCAGAAGGCTATCAGAAGCCTTGAAACAGGCCGCTACGGTCTGGGCTTTGCAAAGGACTTCAACTCCCTTACAAAGGAAGAGCTCCTCGGCAAGCTTCATATCCCGTCAAGCGAAAGACAGTTCATCATATATGAGGCTCTCAGAAAGGGCGCTACGATCGATGAGATATATGCTCTCACCAAGATCAAGCACTATTTCCTTGAACAGATGAAGGAGCTCGTTGACGAAGAAGAAGAGCTCATGAAGGGCAGCGGTGTTCCCGATGAGGCAGCGCTTCGCAAAGCAAAGCAGGACGGCTTCTCCGACTGATATCTTGCAAAGCTCAGGAATACCGATGAGGAGAGCATCCGCAATAAGCGCCTTGAATACGGTATCAAGGAAGCATGGGAGGGCGTTCATGTAAGCGGTACGGAAAACAGCGCTTACTACTATTCCTCCTACAATATCAAGGAGGATAAGTCTCCCGTAAATACCGACAAGCCCAAGATCATGATACTCGGCGGCGGCCCCAACAGGATAGGACAGGGCATCGAATTCGACTACTGCTGCGTTCATGCCGCACTTGCGCTCAAAAAGGCAGGCTTTGAGTCAATTATCGTAAACTGCAACCCCGAGACCGTATCCACCGACTATGATACATCTGACAAGCTCTATTTCGAGCCCCTTACTCTCGAGGATGTCCTGAGCATACACGAAAAGGAAAAGCCCGTTGGCGTTATTGCGCAGTTTGGCGGTCAGACACCTCTCAACCTTGCAGGCGACCTGAAAAAATACGGCGTAAATATCCTCGGCACAACTCCCGAGACCATCGACCTTGCGGAGGACAGAGACCATTTCCGCGCTATGATGGAGAAGCTCGAGATACCCATGCCCGAATCGGGTATGGCTGTGAATGTGGATGAGGCTATCGAGATAGCCAACCGCATAGGCTATCCCGTTATGGTTCGCCCCTCCTATGTGCTCGGCGGCCGCGGAATGGAGATAGTACACGACGACGATCAGATGAAGGTATATATGGCGGCTGCTGTCGGCGTAACTCCCGACCGTCCCATACTCATCGACAGATTCCTCAACCACGCTACAGAGTGCGAGGCTGACGCTATTTCCGACGGAACACACTGCTTCGTTCCCGCTGTTATGGAGCATATCGAGCTTGCGGGCATACATTCCGGCGACTCCGCATGCATACTCCCGTCGAAGAACCTCACTCCCACACAGATCGCTACCATCAAGGAATACACCCGCCGCATAGCAGTGGAAATGAATGTATGCGGTCTTATGAATATGCAGTATGCGATAGAGGGCGACACGGTATATGTGCTCGAGGCAAATCCGAGAGCATCCCGTACAGTACCCCTCGTATCCAAGGTATGCGACATCAATATGGTGCGCATAGCTACACAGATAATCACATCCTCTCTCACAGGCAATCCTTCTCCCGTTCCGTCTCTGCG
>CAMHMM010000081.1 GCA_946186215.1 uncultured Ruminococcus sp.
TCCTTATCGACCTGATAATCCCCTGCTCCTTCCCGGAGGAGATCAAAAAGGGCAACAAGGCAGTGGGCTTTGTTTCCGCAGGCACGAATATCGGTGTGGGACTGCTGCTCAGAGCGGCTATCTCTTCGCCCGAATCCCTTGCGGCAGCTGCAAAGGAAAGCCTTGCAGGCGGTCTGATAAGCAGTCTTCTCTACTTTGCGGTGGGCATAGTCTTCTTTATGCTCGGCTACATCGTAATAGACAAGATCAACCGCCAGTACAAGCTCAATGAGGAGATCGGAAACGGCAATACCGCAGCGGGTATCATGGTAGCAGGCATATTCATCGGCCTTGCCCTTGTTATCAGCGGAGTGATCATCTGATGCAAAAAAACAACGAATACCGCCTGTTGATGCTTACGACGCTGCTCATTTCGGGCTGTTCCATGGTCTATGAGCTTATCATCAGCGCCGTAAGCTCCTATCTGGTGGGGGATTCGACACTGCAGTATTCGGTCACTATCGGACTGTATATGTTCGCACTGGGCATCGGCTCATTCCTCTCGAAGTATGTGAAAAAGGATCTGTGGGGAGCGTTTGCAAAGGTTGAGATCGCAATAGGCGTTATCGGCGGCAGCTGTTCGCTGATGCTCTTTCTCTCAAATCTCTTCCTTGCATCCTACGAGCTTGTGATGTATGCAGAGATACTGGCGATAGGCACTCTTGCGGGACTGGAGATACCATTGCTCACAAGGCTTATCGAGGAGGACAGAAAGGAGCTTCGCCTCACTCTTTCCTCCATTTTCTCCTTTGACTATATCGGCGGACTGATAGGCTCTGTGGCATTTCCAATGCTCCTGCTGCCCCGTCTGGGCTACTTTGCGACCTGCTTTCTCTCGGGAGCCCTGAACCTCACCGCGGCGGCACTGATCATACTCAAATATCAGAAAAAGCTCCGCTCCCCCGCGGTCTACAAAACTGCCGTTGCAGTGCTTCTTGCAGGAATGGTCGCAGGAATGTTCTGCTCGGAAAATATCGGCGACCTGATCGAGGGCGGCCTGTACCGCGACAGGGTGATACTTTCCGAACAGACACAGTACCAGAAGATCGTTGTGACAAAGCACAAGGACGATCTAAGGCTCTACATCGACGGAAATGTTCAGTTTTCCACCAGCGATGAATACCGCTACCATGAAGCACTGGTGCATATCCCCATGTCATATGCGCCGCGGCATGACAGGATACTCGTTCTGGGCGGCGGCGATGGTATGGCAGCAAGGGAGCTGCTCAAATACCCCGTGCAGCAGATAGTCCTGGTGGATCTCGATCCCGGGATGACACAGCTCTGCAGCACCGATCCGCTTATAAGCGAGGTAAACGGCGGCTCGCTCACTGACAGCAGGCTCACCGTCGTAAACACGGATGCCTATGAGTATCTGGAAAAGTCAGACGAGACCTTTGATGTGATAATCGTGGATCTCCCCGATCCCAACAACGAGGCGCTCAACAAGCTCTACACCAATGTATTCTACCGGCTGTGTGCGGATCACCTCACCGAGGGCGGCGTGATGAATGTCCAGTCCACATCACCGTATTATGCCAAAAAAGCGTACTGGTGTATCGGCAGGACGATGGAGAGCGAGGGGCTTTTCGTCAAGTCCTATCACCTGCAGGTGCCTGCATTCGGCGACTGGGGCTTTCACATGGCATCAAAAACAGAGCTCAGAAAGCAGCACCCGATCCCCGACAATACCCGCTACCTTTCTGACGAGAGCACAGAGCCGCTCTTTATCTTCGGCAAGGATGAAATTGCGGATATGACCGAAATAAACCGTCTCACCAAACCCGTTCTGATACAGTACTACAACGAAGCCGTCAGGGACTGGGAATAAGCAATGCTCCGCAGAAGCATGACTGCGGAGCATTTTTAATATCGGATGTTTCTCTCACAACATTGGTAAAAAGTATCATCATAGTTAATCGACCATAAATATGTCTGCCCGTCAAATGTCATTTCTCTGGGCCTTGCTCTGGTTTTCATTTTGCTTCACCCTTCTGCGCACATATCTCCACACTGAAGACATTATCGTTTATCTCTGCTGACACCGTCCAGCCCATTCTGCCGCACAGGAGCTTTACCACATACAGGCCGAGCCCCGAGCCCTCCGCCGTCCTCGAATCCATACGATAAAACGGCTCGAACACGCTTTTTGTATCGACAGATACGCCCCTGGCGAGAGTGTTTGACACACAAAGCCTTACCCGTCCTTCATCGCTCACAAGAGTGACACCGAAGCGGTCATCGGTATATTTCTGTGCGTTAGACATAAGATTGTTCAGGATCCTTGCAAGAAAATGCGTGTCCGCATCTGCTGTTATACCGTCTTCGATGTCAAACTCCGTATCTATCCCGCGCTCCTCTATCCACGAATGCTGCTCAAGAAGCACAGCAGTGAGCGTATTGCTGAGATTTACCTTTTCAAGGTGCAGCTCTTCGGCACCGTTTTCAAGCTTTGTAAGCTCAAAGAATTCATCGGACAATTCCTTCAGATACCTGTTTTTCTGCATCACGATATCCAGATACTCAGCGTTTTTATCCGATAGCTCACCGCTTTTTTCTATCATCTGCAGATATCCCAGTGCAGCGGTAAGCGGTGTACGAAAATCATGGGATATCCCCGAAATGACCGTTCCGAGCCGTTTTTTGCTCTGCTCATACTCTGTGCAGAGCTTTCTCTGTATATCTGTATGTTCGTTGACCTTTACCGCGAGATCCACTATATCCTTATCATTATCCGTTACCTTGACGGGCTGACGGTAATCACTGTCTTTTAGCTTTTCCAGTTCATCGGCAAAACGGCGGATATTTTGCTTCAATGAAAAATATCTTCTGAGCAGGAGTGCTGAAAATACAGTAAGGCACACGCAAATTATAATAAGTATTGTATCCACAGCGTGCGCCTCCTGATTCAGTTATTGTCGTCTATACCTATTCCCATTCCGATTTCCTGCGCAGTGTGCAGCTCTTTTTTCCATACATGGTATACAAATGCAGCGATCCCCAGGCTCAGCACAAAGAGTATGGCCTCGAGCAGAATATAGTTGACACCGCTTGACTGCAGTATCACAAGCACTCCGTCAACAAATGCGTGGAAGAACACTGCCAGCGGCAGAAAAGCAGTCTTTTTGTTCACAACGGCCGTCCATACAAGCACCGAAAACGATATCTGCAACATGATCGCCGTGACGCGCTCAAAGCCTGTCATCGCCCACATATAAGCCGGCTGATCGCAAAGCTGTGAGATAACAGTCCGCATAGTCTCTTTCTGTTCCTCGGGCACTGCATCGACCAGGACCTGAGCCTGCCCTGCATTTATCATGGCCGAATAGATAAGGTTATTCACCATAGTGAGCCCCACCAGCATAAGTGCCTCAAAGCAGCCGTGTCCTGCGCCGTACATAAGAGCATTGTGCGGTTTCCCATGATGCTTTTTCATCATAAGCTTCATTGCAAGAAAGCGCCCTGCTTCCTCGAATATGCCGGCGGCAAGGCCGCCATAGAGGGCATAGAGCCACATATTGCCGGTAAGTGCCTCCCCTGCCGCGCCGAGAACAGCCAGATGCATAAGCTGTTCAAGTATCAGCACGAACACGAAAAACACACCATAGCCGATAAAATAGGGCGATATCGCCGTTTCCCATTTTTTTCTGATGAACACGGGCAGGATTATCGCCGCTGCGATAAGAAACAGCAGCGTTAATACCATAAATGCCATTGAAAGTGCAGGTACCATAATTTCTCCTTAATGATCAGCCGAGCGAGTGCGGTTCAAGATCGAATTTTCTTTTAAGTGTGATGTATCCTGTGATATAGCAGATCGTACAGGCGATCACTGCTGAAATTATTACCTTTACTGCAAAACCTTCCGTCAACTCATACTGCATCATAAAGCACTGCGGATAGCCAAAAAGCGACACAGGCGAGCGGTTGAGCGCATCAGGATCATTCCCGCAGGCCATAATAAGCATAGCGTCAAACATCGCCGCAGCAGTGCTCTCCTTTAGCAGCGGACTCAGGAAAACGATACACAGCACAGACCTTAATACGATCACCCAGTACAGCAGGAGCCGTTCAAGCATCTGTTCTCCTCCGCCTTTTATCATACACATCACGGCAGTGCCGGCAAGGAAAATAAGCGTGAGCGACACACAGACGACCGTCTTGCCCAGAATTATCTGAGATGGCCTGAACCCTGCCATTATCTCATACATCTGTATCCGCTCGGTGTAGCCCGATGTGAGGATACCCGCAGTCACCGCCGCAGCGAAGATCATTGCGACCATCCCGAACGCCGAAAAAAACATCCCCGCTGTTTTGCTCATAATAAGGCCCAGTCCCATCACGAGCAGTGCAGAAAAAAGAATGATACTGATGATAAAGCTTCGCTTTTTACAGATAAAGCACTGCGAACTGATGATATTATTCATGGTCTGCACCTACCTTTTCAAGATAGTAATCCTCTAAATCCTGCCCCTCTTCATTCAGACGGGTAATTATGAGCCCGCTGTCGGTGAGTGTCTTTGAGATGCGCCGCACCTCGCTTAGCTTTTCAAAAATATGTATCTCCTCGCCGTGTATCACCTTATAATCGACAACGGATAATTTATCCTCAAGGATAGCAGCAGTTTTGTTTATATCATCCGTGCGAAGGGCGATATGCCCTCTGCACTTTACAAGCAGCTCATCTCGGCCCAGATTTTCGATAAGCCGTCCGTGGCTTATAATGGAAAAATCGGTGCATAATTCGGATAATTCCGACAGCAGGTGGCTTGAGATAAGAACGGTCACACCCATCTCCTCCTGCAGACGCAGGATAAGCTGCCGCACATCTACGATGCCCTCGGGATCAAGCCCGTTCACAGGCTCATCGAGCACCATGATCTCGGGCTTTGGCAGCAGTGCCATACCTATCCCCAGACGCTGCTTCATTCCGAGAGAAAACCTGCCCGCCTTCTTTTTGCCCGTATCGCCGAGCCCCACGATATCCAGTACCTCGTTAACACGCTTTTCGTCGGGGTAGCCCCGCAGAAGCCTCACATATTCAAGATTGTCCCGTGCGGACAGGGAGCCTGCGATGATGGGCTGCTCTATCATAAAACTCATCCTTGCCCGTGAATCATCCAGACCGTCTGCGCTGCCGAAAAACTCCAGCCCGCCCTTTGTGGGAAACATCATCCCCGCGAGTATTTTCATTATCGTGGTCTTACCCGCACCATTGGGACCTATCAGCCCGCAGATGTGCCCCTTTTCCACCGTCAGGCTGAAATCGTGCAGCACCTCCTGCTTTTTATAAGACTTGCAAAGGCCTCTTGCAGCTATTACATCAGCCATAGCTTTGTCCCCTTTCTTCCGTTTTTCCCTGCCTGTGCGGGAAAGCCCGTTTATTTTCTTTGCTTCATTCTATCAGGCAGAGGTAAAGAAAAGGTTAAGCAAACAGTAAAAAAACCGTCAATTTCAAAGCTCCAGTTCATATACATATTCGCGGCGTTCCTCATCGGAAAGCTTGTTTTTCCTGCCGCCGTGCTCATCCGTGCGCACCATGCCAAGCTTTTCCATGATACGCCGTGAGCCTGTGTTCTCCTTGTCGCAGTGTGCAACGAAATGCCGCAGGCCGAGCTCCTGACGCGCATAGCCAATAAGCGCGGATGCTGCTTCATACCCGAAGCCCTGCCGCCACCAGCGTTTATTGATCGTGTAGCCTATCTCTGCGCTGTCATGAGTGTCATTTAGATACAGGCTGACACAGCCGATATGCCTGTTTTCATAGATAACAGCCATTTCATAATAATCAGGTGATGGCTTCTTCATTTCATTTTCGGCATCTTTAAGATAGCTAAGCGTACCCTGCTCTGAATCCGATGGAAGGAAGATCATATATCTGCAGTTTTCCGGATCGGATGCATATTCCTGAGTTGTAGCAAGGTCATTTGCGCCGATAGGCCTCAATAAAAGCCGTTGTGTCCTGATCTCCATTTTTTGCGCCCCTTTAATATTATTTCGCAAGCCTGTAGCCCATTCCCCAGACTGTTTCGATATATTCGTTTCCGGGATCGATTTTTTTGAGCTTCTGGCGGATGTTGCTCATATGCACCTTGATGGTGCTGTCGTCGCTGATATAGGATTCTCCCCACACGCTTTCAAAAATATTCGCCTTTGACCAGAGCTTGGTCGGATTTTCGAGCATCAGCGTGAGTATGGTAAATTCCTTTACTGTCAGCACAAGCGTTTCGCCAAAGACTGCCGCCGTGCCCGATGTGGTGTCGATCACAAGGTTTTTGTAGGAAAGTGTCCTGTTTTTCGCACTGCTCTTCGGTGCGCCGTCATAACGCCGCAGGACGGCTTCCACACGCACTGAAAGCTCATCAAGGTCAAAGGGCTTGGTGATATAATCATCCGCGCCCGCCCTTATCAGGTCGATCTTTGAATGTGTCTCGCTCTTTGCAGACACGACGATCACGGGAACATCGGAAAACTCCCGTATTTTGTGCAGCACCATATCCCCGCTCTGAAACGGCAGCATAAGGTCGAGTATCAGCAGTGAAAGATCGCTGTTCTCACGAACGAGGCGCACCGCATCAAGTCCGTTGAGAGCAGATAGCATCTCATAACCCTGCGATGACAGATATTCGCATATCAGACGGTTGATCTCCCTGTCATCCTCGGCAGTAAGTATTTTTTTCATCGTATCTCTCCGTTCATTTGCCGATCTCTTCCTTATAGACCTTGTGCGCATAGATAAGCGTTATCACCACTGCGGCGGTAAGGTACAAAAGCATCATCAGAACAGCGACTATTCCCGGGACGAATGCCGAGGTAACAACGGTAAGAACACCTGCGGCAAGAAGTACGAAGCCGCCGAATCTGTTGCTCTTGTTCCATGTATTGTCATTGTACATCGTCCACGACATCCTTACACCGACAGCACCGTTGAGCCTTGTCTTTGGCATGAAATTACCGCATATGATAAACATTATCCCGCACAGAGCCGCAGTGATATTAAGACTGTCAAGCTCAAAATTAATAAGCCCGCTGCCCGATGCTGTGCAGCACTTGCACAATGCCGTGATAAGCGTACATACAAGCAGAACTGCCAGACACAATGTAACGAGCCGTATCACCCATGCGTTTGAGGCAGCCTTTGTTTTTTCCTCATCGCTCCCGCCTTCGGATCTTTTTATAAGCCTGTGTTCAAGAATGTTCATCACTGCGGTGACAGCGATGATCACAGCAGGTATCGCCATAAGTGCATATCTGGAACCGTATCTGTCAGCATTGCCCGCGATATCGTAATGCAGCGGGACATTATCCGGCACGAACTGCAGCACAAAGGGCGTGATTATAAGCGAAAGTATCGCAATTATCCATGTAATTTTTTTCATGTGTTATTGCCTCCGAACTGCTGAGCCCAAAGGATCAGCTCATCAAAAACAGTGGTGTTGATCTCATAAAAAACGAAATTCTTGCTTCTGTACTCCATGACAAGGTCTGACTGCTTCAGAAGCTTCAGATGATATGAAAGCGCTGCGGGAGAAATATCGAGCCTTTCCGCGATCTCGCCCGCACTGAGCCGCCCGCCCTTCAGCATCACGAGAATATCCCGCCGCTGCTTATCCGACAGCACCTTGAAAATATTGGTCTCACCCATAGTCGCACCTATTTCAAAATTAATTTAAATAGATAATATCACAAACCGCAGCACTTGTCAAGAGGTATTTAAAAATATTTTTAAATAATTTTCCGGAACGGTCGGTGTGTACCCGACCTCGGTGAACCGTGACCACCCCTCCGCCTCACTACGCTCGGCACCTCCACTTTCAAGCGGTGGTGGTAGGATTCGGTCATAGTTCAAATAAGCTAAAATGCTTTATTATCCACATAAATTGTTCCGTTTCAACGGTAGCCTTTTGTCCGAAACGGCTGATTTGCAGCGAGTCAAAGGGGATGAAACACCAGATGGACGGAGTGCCAGTCTGCAAAGGCGACTGTATTTGTGCGCCGTCCCTCTTCGTTTCTCCCCTTTGTATCCCCTTTTCCCCA
>CAMHMM010000082.1 GCA_946186215.1 uncultured Ruminococcus sp.
CTTTGCCACAGAGGGCGGAAGATATGATGTAATCTACCGCTCAAAGAAGGCAAAGGGCGACGGGTATGACATCATACACGCTCAGGGCGAGCACTCCTATACCGAGACGGGTGCCCGCATCGCTCAGGTGTGGTACTCAAATGAGGGCACCTATACTGACGACGGCACCGGTCCCGATATATTTCTCGGGCACATGCTGAAAAAATCGCTGACCGAGGACAGCTATATCAGAGCAAGCTATTACGACCATCTCACAGGTCTGCCCGGAATGACCTATTTCTTTGATCTTGCCACTTCAAGAAAGTATGATATCCGGAAGGACGGCGGAAACCCCGCGCTCCTTTATATGGATTTCTGCGGAATGAAGTATTTTAACCATAAATACGGCTTTGCAGAGGGCGACAAGCTGCTGCAGGCCTTTGCACGCATCCTCGCACACCATTTCGGCAACGAAAACTGCAGCCGTCTGGGGCAGGATCATTTCGCGGCGGTGGCGGATGCAAACGGTCTTGAGCCGCTTCTTGAAACACTTTTTGAGGAATGCCGCACATTAAATGACGGCCGCACTCTCTCGCTCCATGTGGGTATCTTCCCCAACTGGTTCCACGGTATCGCCGCGAGCATGGCCTGCGACAGGGCGAAATTTGCCTGCGACACGCTGAAAAATGTCTATGCATCATCATTCAGCTACTTCAATACATCCATGAAGGATGCAGAGGAAAAGCAGCAGTATATCATCTCTAATCTCGACAGAGCCATCGAAGAGGGCTGGATAAAGGTCTACTACCAGCCCATAGTCCGCGCCCTCAACGGCAGAGTGTGCGATGAAGAGGCTCTCGCCCGCTGGATAGATCCCGTCAAGGGCATGATGTCCCCTGCGGAGTTCATACCCGTGCTTGAAGAGCACAATCTTATATATAAGCTCGATCTATATATGGTCGAGTGTGTCCTGAAAAAAATAGATATAACACGCGATGCCGGACTACACATCATGCCCCAGTCGGTGAACCTTTCCCGCTCGGATTTTGATTCATGCGACATCGTTGAGGAGATCTGCCGCCGTGTGGATGCAGCAGGCATCAGCCACGATATGCTCACCATCGAGATCACGGAAAGCATTATCGGCGAGAACTTTGAGTTCATGAAGGTGCAGATCGAACGATTCAGGGAAAAGGGCTTCGCTGTCTGGATGGACGATTTCGGCAGCGGTTATTCCTCGCTGGATGTTCTGCAGAGCATCAAATTCGACCTTATAAAATTTGATATGAGGTTCATGCAGCAGTTCGATGAGGGAACGAGCGGAAAGATAATCCTCACAGAAATGCTGAGAATGGCGACGCTGCTCGGGATAGACACAGTCTGCGAGGGCGTTGAAAATGCAGAGCAGGTGCGCTTTTTGCAGGAAACTGGCTGCTCCAAGCTGCAGGGCTACTATTTTGAAAAGCCCATACCTGTGGAAAAGATACTCGACAAATACGAAAAGGGCATACAGATAGGCTTTGAGAACCCTGCTGAATCGTCATATTACGATGCGGTAGGCAGAGTAAATCTTCCATGATCTTTCCGTTATAGCCAACGGCTCGGGCACCAGTCTGAGCGGCGTATTCAGCACCATACCCATGGCGATAATAGAGATATTCCACGAAAAGGTGCGCTTTGCCCGCTGCAGCCAGTCCTACCGCGAATTCATGGAACGGTTTTTCGGCTTTACGGTAAACGAGCAGGCAGAGGTCTTCCACGAAAAGCCGGCTACGCTGGATTTGGGCTTTCTGGATGCAATGGCAAAATGCTCCGAAAATGACAACAGCCTGTTTGTCGAGGAAAGGCTTCCCGATGGCTCTGCCGTCAATTCCTGCCTCAGGCGCGTTGCGATCAACCCGAAGAACGGTAAGATTGCGATAGCAGTTGCAGTGCTTTCCGTTAAGGATGCAAACGAGGGCGCAACATACGCCAATATCGCAAGAGCACTGGCAGCGGATTATTTCAAGCTGTATTATGTTGATCTTGACACCGAGGATTTTATCGAATATTCATCCGTTGATAACGGTGAGCGCATCTCGGCGGAGCGCCACGGTGAAGATTTCTTTGCCGAAAGCCGCAAAGATGCACTGGAATTCATTTACCATGAGGATCGTGAAAAACTGATAAACGCCTTTCACAAAGAAAATGTGCTTGATCATCTTGAAAAGCAGGGTGTTTTTAACCTTACCTACCGTCTTATGATAAATGGTGAGCCTGTGTTTGTGAATATGAAAGCGAAGCGTATGCATCACGACGACGGGCATATAATAATCGGTGTGAGCAATATCGACACTCAGATGAAGCAGAAAATGATCCTGGACAGAACCCGCCGCAATGAAATGATCTATTCAGGCATCATGGCTCTATCGGACGACTGCATCTGCATCTACACCGTGGATATCGGCACGGGCGATTATTCCGAATACAATGCGGCGGATTCCTACAAGGGGCTCGGCCTTGCAAAGGACGGCACAGACTTTTTCACAAAAGCCATTATGTACAGCAGCTCGGTCATCCCCGACGAGGATCAATCCATACTAAAAGAAAGATTCACTCATGAAAATGTAATGAATGATATCTCCGAAAACGGTCATTTCACACTGGAATACCACCTTATCATGTCCGGAGAGACGGTACCTGTCAGACTAAAGGCCGCACTTGTAAAGGACAGCGAGGATAAGGAGCTTATCATCGGCGTTTACCGTATCAGATAATTAAACAGAGCATATACTTATGTCTTCCCTGCTTCATCGGGGAAGACTTTTTTATGGCAAAACAATGTCCGTACCCTTTCGGGTACGGACAGCTTCATTTAATCTATGCCGCCCTGGACGATATGATCTCCTCCGCCGTCACCGGAAGGAGCTTCGGTCTCTCTCTGGATAGGACCGTTCATATCCTCTTCTTCCTCAGCGAATGTCCATCCTACCGTGGTGACTTCCTTCCTGGCAGTAGTGGTTTCTTCCTTCTTTTTCTTCTTCTTTGTCGTAGCTACGGTGGTCACTTTCTTCTTGGTGACCTTCGTGGTCTGCTTCTTCTTCTCAGTCTCAGCAGGTGCAGTGGTAGTGCGGACCACAGTTGTAGCTGCGGGACGGGCAGTCGTCACCTTAGGCGCAGTGGTAACTGCAGGCTGGGTAGTCGCTGCCTGAGTAACAGTCTCGATAGGAGCCTCAGTAGGTACAGCCGCTTCATTTGCAGCATTGATATAAAGTATAACGGAATGGCCGGGATCGAGTATCTCTCCGCTCTTTACGCTCTGCTGGAATACACAGCCCTTATCCACAACATCATTGGGAGAATAGATAAACGAGAAGGGCACGCCTGCCTGATTTGCTGCAGCAACTGCTTCCATAAGCGTCTTGCCGTAGAAATCGGGAACGATCATTTCCGCAGGCTCTTCATTGGTATCGCTGTTTACCCATGCGGTATCCTCGCCGCCTACCTCGACCTCCTCAATATCCTCTTCCTCATCATCACCGGGCGCATCCGTATCCTTATCAGAAGCCTTTGTCTGGGATGACTTGGATGTGCTCGGCACAGCAGCGGGCGTATCATTACCCTTGCCCTTTGAAGCCAGTATGCATATCAGGGGTACAGCACAGATGAGCACCACAGCCACTATGATCACATTCTTCATGCTCTTTGGCTTTTCCGCAGTGCTCTGAGGCTTGGGCTGCTGTACAGGCTTTGCTGCCTTCTGAGGAGCGGGCTTGGGTGCCGGCTTCTGTTCGTTTTTCTTAGGCTGAGCCGCAGGTGTAGTCTTCTTAGCGGGAGCTGCAAGCTTTTCGGGAGCCTTTGGTGCGGGAGCAGGCTGACGCTTTATGTGCTCCTGTCTAAGCTTATCCGTTCTCGCCGTCCTCTGAGCCTTTATCAGATCGTCACGCATACGCGCAGCGCTCTCATAACGCACATCAAGATCAGGCGATGTTGCTTTTTTGATTATCTTTCTCACAAGCAGCGAGAAATCATGTTTGTCCACATCAACCTTGCCGTCGGCGGACACGGAGCCTGTGATCAGATAATACATCGTTGCGCCAAGGCCGAATATATCGCTCTTTACATCCACAAACGCGGTATTTCCCGGTGCGGATGCACCGCCCGGCCTGATGTATCTTGTCTTTTCGTGGAAATCGGCTACCTTGTCGGCAGTGCTGACTGCCATTCTCAGCTGCCCGGGTGAACCTGCATCTGCAAGGCAGAAGCTCAGATCCACAAGAACTGCATCCTTCTCGGGGGTTATCACCACATTGTCGGGGTTGATATCACCGTGGATTATGGCAGGATCGTGCTTATGAAGATAGTCTGCCGCATCGCAGAGCTGTATCATGAAGCTGCAGACTTCCTTTTCAGTGTATACCGTGCCGCTGTCGTGGAGATTTCTCGCGCTGTCACCGTTGATGAATTCCATCACGGTGTATGTATCACTGCCGTCTGTCACAACATCCGTCACCACGGGGAGATTTTTATGCTTGACCGAACGCAGCACATCCGTGGATTTTTTTATATCTATCCTGTCGATGACTTCTTTTCTCACGAGCTTTACTGTAACAGTCTTAGCCGCACGGTCATCACGCGCCCTGAAGACAGTTCCGCCGCCCTCAGAACTTATCTTACTGATTATTCTGTATCTGCTGTCCAGCACATCATTGACATTCAACATACTATCTCCTTTGCAGCCGCCCGCTGATCAAATTTACGATATACACGGCGGCAAAGCGCGTTACAGACCGCTGCCGCACTTTTATGCGACCTGATCGGTTAACAGGCTCTGCTGCCGTTTGCTGCGGTCTCACCGGACCGCTTATCAGATCTTACTTTTTGTTGTAGTCGACTGCGTTGCCTTCCATATCGTACTTGACACCGCTTACGAACTTGTCATTCTTGAATGTGCCTACCCACTTCTCGCCTGTTTCGAGATAAAGGATACCCTGACCGTTCTGCAGATCGTTCTTGAACTCGCCTACATACTTTTTGCCGTCCACATAATAATATGTGCCGAGACCGTTTGCCTTGTCATCCTTGAATTTGCCCACATAGCGTTCGCCGTTGCTGTGGTAGAACATACCGTCGCCGCTCTTCTTGCCGGTCTTGATCTCACCCACATACCAGTCGCCGTTGGCATATACAAATCTTCCCTTTACATCGGGAGTAGTACCGATATAATCCGCAAAGCCTATGTACTTGTCGCCGTTGGGATAGGTAAATGCCTTTACACCTGTGGAGGAATTATAGGAGTCCGAATTGTATTTAAGACCTTCCTTGGTATCAGTGTACTTCTTGCCACCGATCCATTCGCCCTTCTTCCATTTGCCTACCCATTCCTCGCCGTCGGCAAAGTGATAGGTGCCCTGTCCCTCGAACTTATCCGATGCGAACATTCCCTCATACCAGTCGCCGTTGGAGTAGTAGATAACGCCCTCGCCGTTTGCCTTGTCGTTGTTGAACTTGCCCTCATACCAGCGCTTGCTGGAAGCATTGTAAAGAGTACCGTTGCCTGAGCGGATACCTGCCTTGAAGCCGCCCTCATACCAGTTGCCGTTGATGTAGACTATCTTGCCCTGTCCGTTGGGCTTGCCCTTGGATATCTCGCCGAGATAGCGGCTGGTGCCTACGGCAAGTGCAGTGGATTCCTGAGTGGTGGAAACGGCTACTCTGGCGCTTCTTGCACCCTCAACATAGTCGCCGCCGTCCTTTTTGAGAGCGGAAACTATGAAATAATACTTTCTGTTGCTCTTGAGCCCTGTAACAGCACATGAATTTCCTGTAACAGTCTTGTACTTCTGGAATACCTTCTTATTTATATTGTAGATATACACATTGTATGAAGATGCACCTGCAACAACATTCCATGTAAGGTTGACACTGTTGCTGTTGCCCTTGCCCTTTATTCCCGTAGGTGCCGCAAGCTTTACGCCGGCTGCCTCAACAGAAGCCGAAACAAAACCCGCATTTCCTGCAACAGGAAGAGTACCGCCGACCATGATAGTCATAGCGAGGACAGGTGTCAGAAAACATCTCAGATACTTTTTCATGATAAGAAGTTCCTTTCTTTGACCGCGAAACCGCCGTAACGCCGTTTTCCCGGATTTGTTCTATGCTCAGCTTCAGGGAAACACTGAACAGACCATATGATCATTTATTCAGTATTCCGTAGATAAGACAGCCGCACGAATGCAGCTGCCTGACTGATGTCAAGATGTAACCCGCCTGAGAGGCGGGGGAGCATCATTGTTTTGATTATAACACATATACCTAAAAAAATCAATCCCATAGGGAAAGATTTTTCGCTTTGCAGTAATAAAATTTCACAGAATCAGACAGCATAATATACATCGGCCATTCTGGTCCCCACAGACACTGAGTCCCGTAAACGCTGTATTATTGCGGGTTTGCAGATCACACTCAATAATATTCACGAAGAAGCGGCAACGGCGGCCGCAAAAATTCAGCACAATAAACAAATATGCACAAATAAATTTGTATATTATATTCTTTTTATATGAAGGTATTGAATTTTATGGTAAAATATGGTAAAATTATAGAAATACTGAATAAATGTGTCTTTCCTGCATTTGTAAGGAAAGATACACGGAAAAACAGCACATGAAAAGAAATATACGCTTTTTCCAGTGCTCGCTTATTTGCTAATATTTGCTACATTAAACTTCCATAGCAGCCGTGTTGCTGCACCCGATGGCCATACCGCTTCAGGCAGACCGTTTTACGGCCGCCATACGAAAAAGACCGTCAGGCGGAATTTAACAGAGGTGTTTTAGATGAGTATGCCTTCAGTGATTGAGGTTTATCCGGAAAGATGCAGCGGGTGCAGAGAATGCATCAGCGCCTGCCCCTCTCCACTTGCTAATTTTGTGCGCACCCTTGATGACGGCAGGAAAATAATCGATATAGATCCCGACAAATGTATTGCCTGCGGCGAATGTGTCAAGAGATGCAGACACGGAGGCAGAGACTACGAGGATGATACCGAGAAATTCTTCAAGGATCTTGGCAACAGAAAAATGGTCATCATCGCGCACCCTGCAATAAAGGCAGCCTTCGGTATGAAATGGCAGTCCGTTCTCAGATGGTTCAAGCAAAACGGATCGGACGGCATTTACGACGGCGCAATCGGCGCGGATATCGCCACATGGTCATACTGCCGCACCATGGAGCAGGGTGCAAACAAAAAGGTCGTTTCCACGCACTGCCCTGCTGTTGTGCGCTATATGGAGATATATCACCCCGATGATATCGGGAGTGTTTCCACAGTACACAGCCCTCTTTCCTGCGAGGCTGTATATGTGCGCGATTATGTAAAGAAAAACTACGCTGTTGCAGCGCTCACCCCCTGCCCTGCTATGAAGCTCGAATTTGCCGAAACAGGCCATGTCGAGTACAATGTCACCTACAAACGGCTCAGGGAATATTTCAAGAGAAAAAGGATCGAGTTCAGAAACATCACCGATTCGGGCATGAGCTACGATTTTGATGATATGTCCCAGGGTATAATGGGCGGACTTTACCCGTTCCCGGGCGGACTGCGTGAAAATCTTGCACTCAATCTTCCCTCTGTCCTTGCAATCAATTCCGACGGCACCGACACGGTATACAGGGAGCTGGACGAATTCTGCAGCTCGGAAAACAAGCCCGATGTATTTGAAGCCCTTTCCTGCGCAGGCGGCTGCGGAATGGGTATCGGCGCATATGATGAGGACGATGCTACAACGCTTGAAATGAAGAGCATCAGGCGAAAGGTCGAGATAGATGCACGAAACCGACGCAAGGTAAATATCACCGGTACGGACAAGCAGTTCAAATTCTTTGAGGACAGAGTAAATCCCAAGAGCCTTGTAAGAAAATTCGAGGAACTTACCGAAAAGCCCGAAAAGCAGGAGATAATGGAAAGGCTCGAAGAGCTTGAAGCCTTCTTTAATGAAAACGAGCCAGAAACAGCCCATGAAAAGCCACAGCAGGCAGCGCCTGCTCCCGTTCAGGCTGAACAAAGCGAACAAGGTGAATCCCCTGCAGAGGATGAAGGTGCT
>CAMHMM010000083.1 GCA_946186215.1 uncultured Ruminococcus sp.
TATTACGTTGTTATGATGATGGCAGGGCTTTTCCTGCCATTGCCGGGTGGTGTGGGATAGTATGAGTATATTATACAGTATAATGAAGCCGGTTGCCCGCAAATTTATCAAGGGCAGTTCACTTCACAAGGAAGAGACCTATGAGGAGTTCAAGGAAGTATCATATAAGATACAGTCAAAATTCAGACTTTCGCTTCCTGTGATAAATGGATATGTATTCAGGGACAGACAGCTTGACGGCTTTCATATTATTATCGGGAAGAAAAAAGACAACAGTACCGATCGGGTGATAGTTTATTTCCCCGGTGGCGGATGCCGCAGATGGCAGATGCCTTATAAGAGCTCAATGAAAAACTATATGGAGCAAACAGATGCTGAGTTGTGGATACCGCTCTATCCATTGCTGCCCGATCATGATATGCTCGATGAGGCAGAATTCATAGTGTCACTGCATAAAAGAATGCTGCGCAGATTCAAGCCTGAAAACATCGTATGGCTGGGATTTTCCGCCGGTGCTGATATTATTCTGCGGGCAGGACGACATATTATGCAAAAATATAAGAATATACCTATGCCCGGACTGATGATACCCGTTTCCGCTCCGTCCCCTTTGATAAGCGATGAGGCACAGGCGCGTATGGACGAGATAGATGACAGAGATATAGTACTATCTTCTTCCTCTTTCAGAAATATGCTGAAATACTATGATCCAAAGGGAGATCTTCCCCGATATATAATCGGAAAAGCAGATGAAGACGATTATACAGGCTTTCCGAAGATCATTATGTATTACGGCGGAGATGAGGTGTTGGCAGGATTAGCACCCGATTTCGAAAAATCATTTATTCGCTGTGGGTTAAAAGACTATACTATAAAGATAAAAGAGGGTATGCCTCATGCCTATCCTGTGTTCACCTTTCTGAAAGAGGGCAGAGAGGGCGAACAGGAGATCATCAGGGATATAAACGATTATTACCGTGAGAATATATAACAGGAGACCATATGGAAAGATGTACTTTAAACGCTAACGGATTTGAGGGTATATATTTTCACGGCACACATTCACCGGAGACAGCAGTAATAGCTGTGGGCGGAGCATCCTGTGATGAAAAGCTGAGTGTTGCCATGAGCAGATTTATCCGTGAAGCAGGATATAATGTACTGGTGCTCGGCTTTTATATGTGGAAAGGGCTCCCGAAAGAGCTTGTTTCTGTCCCCGTGGACTATGTGGAAAAAGCGGTCAGATGGCTCAAATCTGAAAAGGGCATCAAAAAGATCGCTATGACAGGTGCTTCGACGGGTGCAGGATATACACTCCTTGCAGCTTCATTTATTCCTGATATTGGCTGTGTTATTCCTGTTGTTCCTTTTGATCATGTCATGGAAGGAACGACCAACAGTTTCAAAAGACTTCACAGATCGGTCTATACATGGCATGGCACAGATATTCCCTATTCGCCATGGACGATAATTGATTCTGGTATGGGAAAGATAGTGGCGGAAGCTGTAAAGGATAGCAGATATGGCTTGAAAAGACTGTACAGATACGGTTATGACATTAACCCTCTCACGGAACAGTCAAGAATAAGAGTAGAAAATATGCACGCTGATGTGCTTTTCCTTGCTGTGAAGAATGATGACGCATGGCCGTCGGATACAGCAGTACCGAGAATGACAGAGATACTGAAAAAATGTGATTATCCTTATCGTGTAAAATATCATATATATTCAAGGGCAAGCCATGCGCTTACAGACGGCCTTGATGCTATGAGCGGTTATGCAAAATGGGCATACCGTTACTTGCTGCCCGCAGAAAAGAAATATCCAGTCGAATGTGAAGCTGCAAGAAAAGACAGCTTCCGCAGGATACTGGATTTTATTGAACAGTGGGATAATAAGCGGGGATAAATGCGTATCAGAACGGTTGTATTAAAAAGAATCGATCCAAATAAAGAGGTAGTAGCATGGATAATATTATATCTTTGGACGAACACTTTATAGCAGGTATGTCTGATAATTTTACCGCAAGGCTGCACAGTCATCCTGTACTGGAGATATACTCATCATGTGAATGTAACAGCCATGTAATAACAGAAGATCAGATAATTGAAGGACAGATCATAGTGATCGGTACACAGCTTAGCCATGCAATAGCCGATGAGGGTAAATACGGTCTGGCAGTATTTATTGATCCTTTATCAGAGACCGGGTATTCTATAATGCAGAATGTACTTGCGGATAATCAGTTTACGGTCGTATATGATGAGAATATAAAAAATCATCTTTCAGAGCTTCTGATAAATCATACGGAAGCCAATGTCCATTCAGCTGCGAATGCTATAATAACGAGTATTCGGGGAAATATCGTGCAAAGGCCGTTCTCTGCTCCTGTCATGGAAACTGTTGAAATGATACGCTGTGAGGAAGAAAACTTTGATATGGATCATATTGCCGGGGAAATACATCTTTCCAAAAGCCGTATTGCCCATATTTTTTCAGAACAGACAGGCATCACTCTGAAATCATATCTGCAGTTCAAGAGGATGGAAAGGGCGTTCAGGCAAATGGCAGAGGGCTCATCGATCACAAAAGCAGCATTTGATACGGGATTTTCAGGTTCCTCTCATATCGCTTCATCCAGCAGAAAGCTCCTGGGAATGCAGCTTAGGGAGCTCCTTAATATATGATATAAGCAGGCTGTGCCTGCATCCACCTTTGATTCTGAAATGTTTACAGACTTTGAATTTTGGCTTATCTCTTGTATTTATCGGTATAATATGATATAAAAACAGCGACTTTTTGAAAGTCAGCATTATAAAGATATGCTATACTATGTGTATCAGATCAATGTTGAAAACAAAAAGGAGCATATATGAGTCTTATAGATTATTTTGCAATGAATATCGTCCCCATGATGTACAGGGGAAAGGAAGCACTTCATCCATGCGAAACAGGGCAACTCACCGATATGGTAAGCTGTATAAGAGAATATGATGTAAATATCTTTTTCATAAAGAAGAATGATACCTTTATTGCAATAGATGCAGGCTACAAAAATTATAACAGCTTTGCGGATGAGTGCAGAAAAATAAATGTTGATCCATCAAAGGTACAGGCGATGTTTCTGACACATGCCGATCCGGATCATGCAGGCGGTCTTGATGTCGGACAAAAGAATTATTTCACAAATGCTGATGTCTATGTTGGCAATGTTGAGGAAAACTATCTGACCAATACCTATCACCGCAAAAAGATAGGACCTTTCGGAATGAAGAATTCTGTTTCGATAAAAAGCGGTTATCATCTGCTGAAGGACGGTGAGATCATATTTATCGGTGATCTGAAGATACAGTCGTTCCTTGTGCCCGGGCATACACTGGGGCATCTTGTCTATATCATAAATGATGAAATGCTTTTTACAGGCGATTCTATAGCTCTCAACGACGAGGGTGGCTGGTGTTTTTTTGATATGTTCAATTACGACAGCGGTCTTAACATAAGGTCGCTAAAAACCTTTAAGAGAAGGTCGGAAATGGATCATATAAGATATGTTTTCACATCACACAATGGTTTCACAGATGATGTAAAAGGCGCATTCAGACATATTGATACCATTCCCGACTGGAAGAAGAAGGGGTTTGTTTTCGACAAAACGGCTCCTTATGACTGTTTTGCGATGAATAATTGCTGACAGATCTCTCCACCAATATATAAAATGGCTGCTGATCACAGTATCAACAGCCATTTCTTCATTACAGTTTCCAGCTCACAGCCTTTTTCCTGTCCTCGACAAATGTGCGGTAAATGCCCTCCTGCTGCATAAGTTCAGTGTGTCGTCCCTGCTGAACTATCCTTCCGCCGTCGATAACGATTATCTGATCGGCATGTTCAACGGTTTTGAGCCTGTGTGCTATCATTATGATAGTCTTTTCTTTTGTCAGCTCTTCTATCGCCCTGGTAAGCTCTGCTTCATTTTCAGGATCGACATTGGCTGTAGCTTCATCAAGAATAACTATTGGAGAATCCTTCATTATCGCTCTTGCGATTGATATACGCTGTTTTTCACCACCCGAAAGGCTCGCTCCACCCTCGCCGATCACGGTGTCATATCCGTCGGGCAGGTTCATGATAAAATCATGGCATCGGGCTTTTTTAGCGGCTTCAATGACCTTTTCCATGCTTGCATCGGGCTCTCCGAATCTGATATTGTTGGCAACAGTATCTTCAAAAAGATATACTCTCTGAAAAACAAAGCTGAAATTCTTCATAAGACTGTCAAAGCTGTACTCGCGTACATCTTTTCCGCCAAGAGATACCTTGCCGTCTTTTACATCCCAGAAGCGTGCAATAAGATTTGTGAGCGTAGTCTTGCCTCCGCCCGAAGGTCCTACGATCGCAGTTGTCGTCTTTTCAGGTATTCTAAGGCTTATGCCGTTTATGATTGTTCTGTTGTCATATGCAAAGCTCACATTTTCAAGCTCAATATCCCTGTTTTGTGGATCGATATCCTTGCCGTCTGTATCCATCTCGGGGATAGAGAGTATTTCTTCAGCCTGATCCACACAGATACCTACGCTTCGAATCAGTGCGGAAAAGCCTGCCATCACATCAAGGCTCTCATATACCATAAATGAGCTTATCATCATCATTATGCAGTACAAAAGCGTCATGCTGCCGTCAATATAGAAATATACCGAAACAGCGCATATCACAACACCTATCAGCTTCGTAACTATTTCCTGCAATGCAATATACGGAATAACATCGAATTCAAGATGTGTGTCGCCGTACTGCTTTGCCTTTATCGCTTTCTCAAGCTTTTTAGCACGGCTCCGGGTAAGATTGTAATTCTTTACCTCCGCAATACCCTGTATGAATTCAATAACAGCCGCTACAAGGTCTTTTGCTGCTTTCTGCTGTAGCGGTGCACCCTTGAGTGTCTTTTTCTGCATAGCAGAGTTTATTACTGCATACACAGCAATGCCTGCAGTAAGTATCAGACCTATCCTGAAATCAAATATATAGATAAAAGCTGTTATAACAAATGTCGTAAGTATGCCCTGTGTGGTAAGCATAACAACTCTTGTTGCCACATCCGACAGTGCTTCCATAGTATTTGTTGTCACACTTGTGATATGCCCCAGACTGTTGTCGTTGAAATACCCCATAGGAAGATAGCGCATATGCTCCGCTATCTCTATTCGCTTGTTTGCACAGCAATGGTAGCCTGCCTCAGTCTGCAGCATGGTAGCCTTCATATTAATGATAAGCTGTCCCAATACGGAAGCTGCGAGTATAGCAAGAGCGGCATATATATTATTATTCGTCATGTTTTTGTCAAGTATTCCCATGACGATAACTGCGATCGCAGATATTCGCAGAGCCGCAAATATTGCCTTTATTACTCCGAGAGCTATTGCTTCATACAGTTTTTTTCTGTCCTCTTCTCCGCAGAAGTCAAAGAATCTTTTCAGTGTAGCAAACATTACGCACCCTCCTTTACAGACATATGACTTTCCCACATCTGCTTGTAGAGTACAGACTTTTCAAGGAGCTCCTGCTGTGTGCCGGCGGCTTCAACTCTGCCGTCATTGATAAGAATTATCTGATCGGCAGATGCTATTGTAGATAATCTGTGAGCAATAACGAGCAGAGTCTTTCCCTGAACAAGCTTTGCAACGGAAGACTGTACAAGTGCTTCGTTTTCCGGATCTGTGTAGGCTGTGGCTTCATCGAGTATAACTATCGGAGCGTTTTTCAGCATGGCTCTTGCTATGGATATACGCTGTCTTTCACCGCCTGAGAGATGTCCGCCTGCACCGCCGACAATTGTTTTGTAGCCGTTTTCAAGCTGCATTATGAAATCATGGCATCCGCATTTCTTTGCGGCATTGATAACATCATCATCGGTGGCGTTAGGATTACCCATTCGGATATTGTCCATAATAGTTTCATCAAACAGGTAATTGTCCTGTGAAACATAGGCTATGTATTTATTGTATTCTTCAAGGGGTATTTTTCGTATATCGACACCGCCTATGCTGATACTACCCTCATCAACATCCCAGAAAGACGCTATCAGCTTTGCAATAGTAGATTTTCCCGATCCCGAAGGACCTACAAGAGCGTTGACCGTTCCCTGTTTTATTGTGATGTAGATACCGTGAAGTATCTCCTTTTCATTGTAACCGAAGTGGACGTTTTTGAGTATTATGTCCATATCGGTGGGCTTTTCAGTCATTGTCTCCGGACGGATAAGATCTTTCCGTTCAAGTATCTCTGTAGCTTCTCCGATTATAGTACCCATTTTTGCGATACCGTCCCAGTATGAGGCTATCGTCATGAAAGGCGATACAAGTCCCAGTGAGAGAATTATCAGCATGAGCAGATCGTTGCCGGAGACTGTGCCGTCCATATACGCCTTTGCACCGAAAGGCAGGAGCCCCAGAAGAAAATAGGGCATCAGAAGTAATGAAAGGTTTTGCCACAGGTTACAGCGGCGCATCCATTCTATGAAGCAGTCTGCACCTTCCTTTGCTGCTGTGACGAATTTATCATAGCTTGTCTTTGATTTGCCGAAAGCCTTGATGACCTCTATGCCGTTTATATATTCGACAGCGGTATCATTCAGTTTTTTGGTCTTGATTATCGTGTTGTTATAGCTTTCCGTGCTGCCTGTCATCATAAGGCAGAAAAAGAATATACCCACAGGTACGCAGATAAGTGAAAGCAGTGTCAGTTTAACGTTTATCGTCAGCATATAAATGATGAGCGCAACGGGAACGAAGGCATTTGAGAGCACTTCGGGAATAATATGTGCCAGTGTGGTCTCGATGGAATCAACTCTTTCACAGATTATGTTCTTATATGTCCCGCTGGACTGTGAAAGCACTGAACCAAGCGGGATCCTTGACAGCTTAACTGTAAGCTGCCGTCTGATATTTGCAAGGACCTCAAATGTTGCTGCATGGGAAAGCGTGGTCGATATACTGTGACATATACGACACAGCACCCAGAACAGTGCCATCATCAGTATATCTTTTGAAAAATCACTGAATACCGGCTTTGTTTCGCTTTCATGGAGATCAAGCAGCCTTTTTACTATATCTGCCATATAGATATATGGTATGAGACCGCAGATGACCTTGCCGAATGCAAGTATCACGCTCATAATATAATTAGGCTTTTTCTGCCCCGCAAATTCTGCCACCCAGCTAAGGGTACTGCGTTTCTTTTTCTTTTCGGACATTATCCTCACCTTCCGTTTATTAAAGTTAGCTATAGCTAACATTTATTTAAAAAATAACGGAGTTACACTCCGAGTATTTTTTTCCAGCCTGCTGAGAAGAAGGCGTCAAGAGTTTCGGCATAGTGCATAGCTTCATCCCTGCTGAAATCATGTATCACCGCCTCGAACAGTGCCGAGACATTTGCCGTCACAAGGAGATGTAACTCTTTTTGTGACAGTTCATTGACTGCCATACCATACTGCTTCATGCGTTCAAAATAGTCAAGGGTGGAGCGTTCCTCGATCACAGCCATATCATGAACAAAGCTCTCGAACCGTGTCCCCTGAGAGCAGCATATGATCAGCTTGAACTCATCATAATGATCGTAGATAAAGCTCATCATCCACTTTGCTTCGCTTTCACTCTCATCCCATAGGCGCTCTGCATCGCCGCACTTCATGACCTCATAGCCTTGATCGCAAAACTCCCTGTATTTTGCCATAAATCCGTTTATCGCAGGTTCCACAAGAGAGGCAAACATTTCTTCCTTGTTTGCAAAATGACGATAAAGTGCTCCGCCTGTCAGTCCGACTTCTGCTGCTATTTTCCGCATGGAAGCATTTTCAAAGCCCTGTTCCAGAAATTCCTTTGCAGCTGCTTTGATTATTTTTTCGTGCATTTCTGTTTTATCTTTCGGCATATTCCTCGTCCTTTTTAATAAACGGTGTTTACCGAAAACTAATTTTATCACATTTGTCTTTACTTGTCAAGATAAGTAAACGGTGTTTACGAAAATTTTACAAA
>CAMHMM010000084.1 GCA_946186215.1 uncultured Ruminococcus sp.
TTATATCACATACAAATTGAAATTTCAAGCATTTTTCGCATTAGAATCATATTAGAACAGTCAAAAATCCATACTGTTGTCATATGCAAATTTTCTATATTATTTTTCGTTAATAATTCTATTACACACTGTACTTTGAAAACATTTTCATGCGTTTTTATTACACACTGTGATTAATATATGAGAAATAATATAAAATTGATTATTTAATAAATAAAATGTATAATAATTCTGATTATGCGGCAGTGTGCCCTCCTGAAAAGACGGGCGCAGCCGGAAAAAGGTGACAATATGACGATCTTTCTGTGCGGATTTATGGGCTGCGGCAAATCTACTGTCGGCAGACAGCTTGCCAAAAACCTCGGCCTTAAATTCACCGATATGGATGCGTATATCGTACAGTGCGAAAGAATGAGCATCCCCGATATCTTCTCGATAAAGGGAGAGGAATATTTCAGGAAAAGAGAGACCTCTGCCATATCGGAGCTGGGCTCCCTCGGCGGTGTCATAGCCTGCGGCGGCGGAGCTATGCTCAAAAAGGAAAATGCCGAGCTTGCTGCCTCATTCGGCGAGGTCGTGTTTATTGATCTGCCTTTTGAGGATTGCTATGAGAGAATAAAGGACGATCACAACAGGCCGATCGTTATGAACAACACAAAGGCTTCGCTTTGCAGCCTTTATGAAAAAAGACAGGTACTGTATTCTGCACATTCGGGCATCGCTGCGGACGGCAAGGGCACACCGGCTGAGATAGCCGGCAGGATAGCAGAGGATCTGAAGCTTAAAAGGGATGGAATATGAGCAAAACTTATCAACTCGGAGTCGATGTCGGCTCAACCACCGTAAAGACCGTTATCCTTGACGAAGGAAAGATAATCTATTCAAAGTATCAGCGGCATTTCTCCAAGGTAAGGGAAACGGCCGCTTCACAGATAAGCGAGATAGGCGAAATGTATCCCGATGCACTTTTCAGCCTTGCTGTGACCGGTTCGGCAGGTCTCGGACTTGCAGGTGCGGCAGGCCTTCCTTTTGTGCAGGAGGTGCATTCCGCATTTGTTTCTGTCAAAAAGGATTTTCCCGATGCAGACTGCGTTATCGAGCTGGGCGGTGAGGATGCCAAGCTCATCTTCCTGACAGGCGGCGTTGAGCAGAGAATGAACGGCTCCTGTGCAGGCGGTACCGGCGCATTCATAGACCAGATGGCAACACTTCTGGGCATCACCGTAGCTGAGATGGACGAGCTTTCTTCCCATGCGGAAAGGCGCTACCCCATCGCATCACGCTGCGGAGTGTTCGCAAAATCAGATATACAGCCTCTTATAAATCAGGGTGCAAAACGCGAGGATATCGCAGCATCCATATTCCATGCCGTGGTCGATCAGACCGTTGCCGGACTGGCGCAGGGACGCGAGATAAAGGGCAAAGTGCTTTTCCTCGGCGGCCCTCTCACATTCATAAGAGGACTCAGACGCGCATTCGTTGAAACTCTCGGACTCGACGGTGAGCACGCTATATTCCCCGACAACGCTCAGTGCTTTATGGCATACGGAAGCGCTCTCTATGCTGCACAGACAGACGAAGAGCCTCTTTCTGCAGCCGAGATCGTTTCAAGGATAAGAAACGCAAAGGTTAATGACAATATAATCACAGGCAAGCGCCTGTTTGAAACTCATGAGGAATACGACGAATTCGTAAAGAGCCATGCAAAGTACGATCTCCCTCCCACAGATCCCGACAGCTACACGGGAGAGGCATATCTCGGCATAGATGCAGGCTCCACTACAACAAAGCTGGTACTCATCACGCCCAAGGGTGAGCTGCTTTACAGCCACTATCAGCCCAACAAGGGGCAGCCTCTGAGCGTTGTATGCGATCAGCTCAAAAATATCTACACAAAATTCGGCAGCCGTGTAAAGATCCGTTCATCTGCGGTAACAGGCTACGGTGAGGAGCTTATCAAGGCAGGTCTTGGCATTGATTACGGCCTGGTCGAGACTGTTGCTCACTACAAGGCTGCATCCTACTTCTGCCCCGATGTTGATTTCATCATCGATATCGGCGGACAGGATATGAAGTGCTTCAAGATCAGAAATCACGCCATAGACGGTATCATGCTCAACGAGGCCTGTTCTTCGGGCTGCGGCTCCTTCATTCAGACATTTGCGGAGGCGCTGGGCTACAATATCGCGGATTTTGCAAAGCTCGGACTTTTTGCCGAGCATCCCGTTGATCTGGGCTCAAGGTGCACGGTGTTCATGAATTCATCCGTAAAGCAGGCTCAGAAGGACGGCGCTACTGTAGAGGATATCTCTGCGGGACTTTCATCATCCATCATCAAAAATGCCATTTACAAGGTAATAAGAGCGAATTCTGCGGAGGAGCTCGGAAAGAACATAGTCGTTCAGGGCGGCACATTCCTTAACGATGCAGTGCTCCGTGCATTTGAGCAGGAGATAGGCCACGAAGTGCTCCGTCCCGCAGTTGCAGGACTGATGGGCGCTCTCGGCGCTGCACTCTACTCGAAGGAGGCGGCTGAAGGCGAAGGCAGGACTGAGTCCACCGTTATCGGCAGGGATGAGCTCGACGCGTTTACCTACACCACAAAGCAGCTCAAATGCGGCAGATGTACGGCAAACTGCTCCCTGAACCTTGTCACATTCCCGGGCGGCCGCAAGTTTATCAGCGGCAACAAGTGTGAAAAGGGTGCTGGCATAAAGCAGACTGTGAAAGCGCCGTCCCTGTATGAATATAAATACGACAAGCTTCTGGAGATCGCTAATTCACCTGATCCCGAAAATCCCAAAGCTGTAATAGGGATTCCCTTCGTGCTGGGCTTCTATGAGCAGCTCCCGTTCTGGAAGACACTGTTCAATCAGCTGGGATTTGCTGTTATGGTCTCCTCGGAAAGCACAAGACAGACCTATTTCAAGGGACAGCATACCATCCCTTCGGATACCGTATGCTACCCTGCAAAGCTTGCTCACGGACATATTATTGATCTGCTCGAAAGGGGCGCAGACCTGATATTCTACCCCTGCGAGACCTACAATGTGGATGAGAAAAAGGGCGATAACTGCTATAACTGCCCTGTTGTTGCATATTATCCCGAGCTTCTGAAGGCCAATATCCCAGAGCTCAATTCCGAGAACTTCATCTACCCCTACATGAATATCAACCTGAAAAAGCATATCACGAAGTCCGTAATGGAGTCCTTTGCGAAGTTCGACCTGAAAAAGAAGGATGTGGCAGCCGCATGGGATGCCGGAATGAAGGCTCTTACAGACTACCGTGACGATGTTACGAAAAGGGGCAGCGAGATCATAGAAGAGGCACGGAAGATGGGTGTGCCCATAATCGTTATCGCGGGCAGACCTTATCATCTTGATCCCGAGATCAATCACGGCATACATAAGCTTATCACATCGCTGAAAATGGCCGTTATCACTGAGGACAGCATCTGTGATCTCAGCGGCACGCCTCAGCTCCATGTGTTCAATCAGTGGACATATCATTCAAGACTGTACCGTGCGGCCGGCTATATCACCACTCAGCCTGATATGCAGCTCGTGCAGCTTGTTTCCTTCGGCTGCGGCATCGATGCCATCACCACAGACGAGGTAAGATCCATCCTTGAGGCAAAGGGCAAGCTTTATACTCAGATAAAGATTGATGAGATCAGCAATCTCGGCGCTGCAAAGATAAGGCTCAGGAGCCTTGAAGCAGCTATCAGGAGCAGCAAACAGAGCTGAATGTGATCGTGCAGTCCGTTCATATAGTGAGTGCGGACTGTACAGTAGCAAAATATTACAAAACGATTACAGAATTTTTGTTACTTTTGCTGCTATTCAAATTTGTGAAAACACTTGAAAATATATGCCTGTTTGGTGTATAATTATAGGGTAATACTGAATAAGTGTGTCCTGCCTGCCGGAGGTGCGGAGGATACATAAAAACAGCACATGAACAGGTATCGTGCGCTGTATTCGGGTTACACAGAATGGGCAGCGGCCTGATGCCGTGTCCATGATCGGGAAAGGAGTGATGCGATCATGATGAGTGCCAGAGAGTACCGCAAGGCCAGTGCGGAGATCAAGCGTAAGTACAGACGGAAGATGCGCAAGCAGCGTTCGTTTGTCAGTGTATGGGGCGCTCCTCTGCTTGTGGCAGTAGTATTCATTGCCTGCATCGTTTCCATAATTAGCAATAAGGTGGAGCTTGATGCAAAGCAGAATGAGCTTGCGGAACTCAGGGCTCAGGCGGAAGTGCTTGAAGCTGAGAATGCCACCTATGAGAATATACTTTACGAGAAGGATGAAAGGGCGTACATGGAGCTGATCGCAACGGAGAAGCTCGGCTATGCCTATCCCGACGAAAGACGCTATTACGACACGGTACAGCTCAGCTGAGCCGCAGTCCAGTGTTTCTCTTTTGTTCTTAACGGCTTTCAGCCAAATAATTATAAGAAAGGTTTTTTTATGCAGCCGGAAATAGGAAAAATCTATGAGGGTAAGGTGACAGGCATCACCAAATTCGGTGCCTTTGTTGACATCGGAGAAGGTGTATCCGGAATGGTACATATCTCGGAGGTGTCCCCTACCTTTGTAAACGACATCAAAGATCATCTGACCATGGGGCAGGAGGTAAAGGTAAAGGTAATCGGGGTGAACGATGAGGGCAAAATATCCCTCTCGATAAAAAAAGCCCTGCCGACTCCTCCCAGAAAGGATCAGCGGGAACAAAAGGGACGCGACCATTCATTTCAGCAAAGACCAAGAACATTTACGCCCAAGGAGCAGCAGACCGCAGCTCCCTCATCCTTTGAGGATATGCTGAGCAGGTTCAAGGCAAGCTCTGATGAAAAAATGGGCGATATCAGACGAAATATGGACGGCAAGAGAAGAAACACCTCCAGAAAAAGGTGAGCGGTTCCGCCAGAAAACGGCGTCCGGCATAGACCGGACGCCTGTTTTAACCATATTGACATTATCGGGTGACTGTGCTTTCAGCGTGCTGATATTCCGTTACGGAAACCGGAACGCTGTCCGCATCGGTGAAATCGAGAACGATGAGCTCGTCGTGGTATTCCTCGTTTTCAGGCTCAAAATCCTTGTTGTGTCTGCGGAGCAGGTCTGTGAAGGCCTTGCTGAATCTGTGGATATGCAGGCGGTTTTTCAGCTTGTACAGCATATCTGCGTGGGTGTTTGATACCATGCGGGGAAAGGCTGTGAGAAGACGGTTGCTGAATGAATCACCTGTCATGAGCTTGTCATATTCTGTGCGGAGCCTTTCAAGGTTCTCGCGGTTGAGCTCGGTGACCTTTGTTTTTACATCATGAGCCTTTTCATGAACATTGTCATAGATGTTTTCGGCTGAATCCTTAGCCTTGTCGATGCTGCTTTTTACTGCGAGTGTTCCGTCGGCCAACTTCATTCCCGTCTTTTCGGAGACTGTGAGCATGATGCGGGATATCTCATCGAGCCTTCTTACACGGTTTCTGAGCTTTGCGGCTGCGATGAAGGAGGCTACGGTATCAAGTGCGATAAGCACGAGCATTACGACGATAAATCCCCACCCGATATTTACGGGTATCTTAGCTACAAGGTTTTCGTAGGCGGGCTCAATAAAGTGGTACATGACCACGCAGCCACTGCCGAAAAACAGTGAGTTTCTCAGGCATATGTAGCCGTGAAGATTGAATTTCATGTGAGTGTAGTCCCACCAGCGGGTGTGGAATACCTTTTCCATGAACCATCCCATGAAATATTCAAATGCCGTACAGAGAACGGTGGACACTGCGAAAAGGAGCAGATATGTGTCCTTGAGCGGCCTGAAGAATATCAGTATCATCAGGACACCGAGACCGTATATAGGGCAGATGGGCATATTCAGAAAGCCTCTGTTCTGAAACTCGCCCGTTTCGTAGGTCATATCGACTATTTCTATCATCCAGCCTATAAGACTCCAGAATATGAATATAAAAAACATCTGGTAGAAGCTGTATTCGATAAACGGCAGTACAGTCATGATTTTCCTTTCTCAAAGCCGCACACGCGGCGGTATGATGCCGCCCTTACCCGCATTTTCAGCGGGGGACTTCTATGCATTGATTATATGGCAGTGCCATGAATTTGTCAATGTTGATTACACCAAATTTACAATTTATTTACATTGTTTTTTCTGCTGTATAAACAGAAAAGCAAGAGGGTGCAAATGGATTATATCACCGTAGACGGCGTTTCCACAGGAAGCTTTACAGAAAAAAAGAGCGAATTCATCGGCTCTCTTTCCCATGTGACCACCGAGGAAGAGGCTGTTTCATTTATTGAAAGGATACGCTCAGAGAACCGCAAGGCGCGGCATAATGTGTATGCATATATCCTGCGGGACGGTAATATTTCCCGCTACAGCGATGATTCGGAGCCTCAGGGCACTGCGGGGATACCGTCACTTGAGGTGCTCAAAAAGGAAGGGCTTACCGATGTGTGCCTTGTGACAACAAGGTATTTCGGCGGTATCCTTCTCGGGACAGGCGGCCTTGCGCGGGCATATACTCAGGCGGCAAAGCTTGCCTGCGAAGCAGCACGGATAATGAAGATGTGCGAATGCCGCACAATGGATTTTTTCTGTGATTACAGCCTTTATGGTATGCTGGGCGCACTGCTTGCACAGCCCTTTGTAAAGCAGCTTTCCTGTGATTTTGAGGATGTTGTGCGCATCACGGTGAACTGCCGTATTGCGGAAACGGAAAATTTTATAAAGGATATCACGGAAATATCCAACGGACGCATACAGGTGAACTGCGGTGAGCCGATTTATGCGGATTTCAGCTGATTAAGGTGTGGTGAATTTGACTATCAGAGAACAGATCGAGATCGTTGAGCTGGGTACGCTGTGTGAGGATGCGTGTACCTCAAAGCATACGGGACAGCGGCGTGAGAAGGAAGCAAAATGCCCTATCAGAACGGATTTTCAGCGCGACAGAGACAGGATCCTTCACTGCAATTCATTCAGACGCTTAAAGCATAAGACACAGGTGTTTCTCGATCCCGTGGGGGATCACTACCGCACAAGACTTACTCATTCCTTAGAGGTCGCGCAGATCGCAAGGACGATATCCCGCGCTCTGCGGCTCAATGAGGATCTTACCGAGGCCATAGCGCTGGGGCACGACCTGGGGCACACACCCTTCGGTCATGCAGGAGAGGCAGCACTCAACGAGGTCAGCGACTGCGGCTTCAAGCATTATCTCCAGAGTGTGCGCGTGGTGGATTATATCGAGCGCAACGGTCAGGGGCTCAATCTTACATTCGAGGTTAAAAACGGCATCGTCTGCCATACCGATAAAATGGCTCTCACAAAGGAGGGCTACATCGTAAGGATTGCAGACAGGATAGCCTATATAAATCATGATATTGACGACGCTATCAGGGCAGGAGTGCTCACCGAGGCTGATCTTCCCGAGAGCGCTGTAAGCGTTCTGGGGCGCACTAAAAGCGAGCGCATCACATCAGCGATAATGTCCATAGTGGAAAACGGTGTCAAGGAGATAAAAATGTCTCCGGAGATAACCAACGCGCAGGATGAGCTCCATTCATTCATGTTTGAGTATGTGTACCGCAGCAGTGAGGCCAAGGCCGAGGAGGTAAAGGCAAAGCAGCTCGTTCAGAAGCTGTATCAGTATTACCTCAGGAGTCCCGAAAAAATGCCTCAGCTTTACAGGGACATTGCGGACAAATTTTCAAAGGAGCGGGCAGTCTGCGACTATATTTCAGGAATGTCCGACGGCTATGCGATCGGCAGATACAGAGAGCTTTTCATTCCCAAAAGCTGGGCTGTAAAGAGCTGATAAGCGCCTGACGGATTTGAACAGAGCCTTAAGCCTTCATATTATACGGCACAAGGCAGGCTGCTAAGCTGCGAATAAAAGGGTTTAAAAATGGCTTTTTCCGAGGAATTCATTTCCGAGCTTAAATTCAATAACCGTATCGAGGATGTGGCGGGCTCATATACCCAGCTCAAAA
>CAMHMM010000085.1 GCA_946186215.1 uncultured Ruminococcus sp.
AGGGGAGAGTCATACTTGATGTGGTGCGCGAAACTGCGTCGAAGGTGTTCATACCCCTGTGCGTTGGCGGAGGCATCTCAACTGTGGATGATATCCGCGCGATCCTGCGTGCGGGAGCGGACAAGGTGTCTGTCAATTCGCAGGCTGTGAAGAACCCGCAGCTTATCAAGGACGGAGCGGATATATTCGGTTCCCAGTGCATCTGCCTCGGAGTGGATGCCAAGAAGGTAGCCGACGGTAAGTGGACTGTCTATATAAACGGCGGCAGGATAGATATGGGCATCGACCTGATAGAGTGGGTGAAAAAGGCCCAGTCTCTGGGCGCAGGCGAGATATGCCTGAATTCCATAGATACCGACGGCACAAGGGGCGGCTTTGATATAGATATGCTGAATGCCGTCTACAGCAGTGTCACCATTCCCGTCATAGCAAGCGGCGGCGCGGGAAAGGTGGGAGATTTTGCGGACAGCTTTATCAAAACGGGATGCTCTGCTTCCCTTGCCGCAAGCCTGTTCCATTTCGGCGAGCTCACGATCTCGCAGGTCAAGGACGACTGCCGCAAAAAAGGCGTGACTGTAAGATAAGGATACACTCTCTCTGCTTCATGGCGGAGAGAGTGTTTGTGCGTTTAAGCGCGTTTACATTACGGACATTCTAAAGCGATGAAAAATTCTCTTGACAAATCGATTATTTGTGGTAAAATAGTAAATGGAGATTTGTGCGGACATGAAGATGCACAGGCCTGATCTTAATATAGATCCCGTCGTTACGGGCTTTTTCAGGAAGATGTACGGAAAAATGATATGTTGATCCGGTGCTTCCCCGGCTTATGTAAACGGCTGAAAACAGGATATAGTATGAAGAAAACGGAGGAATTTCATTATGCAGAAGGCTATCGGTGTGCTCACCAGCGGCGGCGATGCGCCCGGAATGAATGCGGCTGTAAGAGCTGTAACAAGAGCAGCTATCAGCAAGGGATACAGGGTAGTAGGTGTACAGAGAGGCTATAACGGCCTGCTCAACGGCGAATGTGTGGAGCTTGACCAGCGTGATGTTTCCGATATCATACAGAGAGGCGGTACTATCCTTTACACCGCACGCTGCCTTGAATTCAAGGAAGAGCCCTATATAAAGAAGGCTGCTGAAAAATGTCACGAGATGGGCATTGAAGGCCTCGTTGTAATAGGCGGCGACGGCTCCTTCAGAGGTGCTGCTGACCTTTCAAGGATAGGCGGCATACGCTGCATAGGTATCCCCGGTACTATCGACAACGATATTCAGTGTACCGAGTACACCATCGGCTATGATACAGCTATGAACACAGCTCTCGAGATGATAGACAAGCTGCGTGACACATCCCAGTCCCACGACCGCTGTTCGGTAGTTGAGGTAATGGGCAGACACGCAGGTTGGATCGCACTCAATGTTGCAATGGCATCCGGCGCTATCGGCTGTGTTATCCCCGAGGTTCCCTACGATATAAACAAGCTGGCAGAGAAGATAAAGAAGGCTCACAACACACAGAAGGAGCACTTCATCGTAGTTGTTGCAGAGGGCGTTGAAAAGTCTCAGGAGATCACTGATGAGATCAACCGTCTCACAGGCATTGAAACAAGGCTCACCGTTCTCGGTCATGTACAGCGCGGCGGTATGCCCACTCTCAGAGACAGAGTTGCTGCGAGCCGTATGGGTTATCACGCAGTTGAGCTCATCGACAGCGGTGCTACCAACAGAGTTGTCGGCATGGTACACAACAAGATAATAGATGTTGACATTCAGGATGCTCTCAGCATGAGAAAGCCCTTCGATCTTGAAAGATACAAGGTCTGCGACGAGATAACATTCTGATCAGGATAAGAACAAACAAAATATTACCGGCCTGAAAGCCGGAAGCATTACAGAGTAGGCAGTCAAGCGTTTAGTGCCCTGACAACGGGGAGTTGTGTCGGGGACGAATTGAGATGATCTCTGCGGTTTGACTGCCGCATCCCGCTTAATGCATTATATGGAAAATGCTTTTCATTCTCTTTATAATGCAGTTTCTGTAATATGAGGAGGAACAAAAATGAAAGGCTTTTTTGATTTATTCGTACTTTCCTACAAGGAGATATTTTCCCCGCGCAAGGATCACAGGAGCATCTACAACATGGCGGTATGCGCTATGCTTATCGCTCTTTCCATGGCTGTGGAGTCGCTTTCCGTCACTCTGCCCTTCGGCAAGGTGAATTTTGCGTTCATCCCCCTTGCGGCGATTGGTATGCTCTTTGGCCCGTCGGTCAGCATCTTTGCCGGAGCAATTTGCGATATACTGGGCTTCCTTGTTAAGCCCAACGGCGCATTTCTCCCCATATATACGCTGATCGGCGCATTTCAGGGGCTTATCTACGGCCTTGTTCTCTACCGCAGATGGGGCGATCTTTACTCCGATCAGGCAAAGGGCAGACTTTTCGGCATGAATGTCACACAGCTTGCTGTGCGCATAATCATCGCAAGACTGATAGATGTTCTCATAGTCAATATGCTGATGAATACCGCGGCGAATATCCACTACGGTTTCATACCCCCTCAGTCACTTTCCGTGATAATCTCGGGGAGACTTCTCAAAAATCTGCTGGAGCTTCTGGCGGATCTTCCTCTTATGCTCACCATACTTCCCGCGATACTTACAGTGTATTCAAGGGTGATCGGCGGCAGGAAGGTCGCAGCAGGTACAAAATAAGGAATGATCGTATGTTAAAAATTGGTTTTATCGGCGGCGGCAATATGGGCGGCGCTATAATCGGCGGTATACAGCGTTCGGGAATGAATGCCCTGCTCTATGCCTTTGATACCGACAAAGAAAAGCTTGCCGCACTTGAAAAGACAGGCGTAAAGGCCTGCGACAGCGTTCAGGCGCTGGCAGAGGAGTGCAGGTTTATTTTCCTTGCTATCAAGCCGCAGACCTTTGATGCGGTAATGCCGCTTCTTAAAGGCGCTGTTGATGAAAGCAAGGTCATCATCTCCATCGCTGCGGGCATCACTGAGGATTATATCATAAAAACGCTGGGTGTTAATGTGCCCTGTGTCATAGTAATGCCCAATACGCCCTTCCTGCTCGGAAAGGGAGCTACTGCCCTTGCCAGGGGCACATATACAAGCTCCGAGGATTTTGATACCGTAAGGGCTATCTTTGCTACGGGCGGCATCACCGAGGAAGTCCCTCTTGACAAGATGAAGGAGATCATCGCAATAAACGGCAGCTCTCCCGCATTTATCTATCTTTATGCAAAGGCATTTACGGAATATGCCGCTGAAAACGGCATCGACGGCGATGCGGCGCTGAGACTTTTTGCACAGTCCCTTGTCGGCAGTGCGGAAATGCTTATTTCCTCGGGCAAGAGCGTTGATGAGCTGATAAAGATGGTATCATCCCCGGGAGGTACTACTCTTGCAGGACTGGATGCGCTGTATGAGGGCGGTCTGGAGAGGATCACAAAGGACTGCTGCGAGCGCTGCACGAAGAGAGCCTACGAGCTTTCCAAGTGAGCATAGCTCTTCTGCGATTCCACAAACGATAAGCAGCACAGGCTCAAAGGCTTTGGGCAGTCCTGTGAAACTGAATATTTATAAGTATCTTCCCCGCTTTCAGCGGGGCAGACATATATTAAGCCACGCAATATTTATGGCTTTTCCCGGCAAGAACGGGTATCGGTATTATAAGAAAGGTAAAAGAAGCATAGGCTTGCGGGTGCATCCTGCTGCCGTGTGCGGCTTGAAAAAGGTATAATGGCTTTTTTTGGATTTGGTTCGCAGTATGAGAACGCGGGTTCGGGTATCTCAAAAAATGCGCCTAAGAAAAACAGTTTTTTCCGCTTCTTTGAAATGTTTTTTGAGCGTTTCTGGAAAATGGTGAGTCTTTCCCTGCTTACCACGCTTTTTGCTTTGCCCGTGATAACTCTCGGGCCTGCTCTTGCAGGTATGACAAAGGTACTGAGGACCTATGTTCTCGACAAGGACGGCTTTATGTTCCATGAATTCTGGAGAGGGTTCAAGGAAAACCTTTTAAAAACGATACCTATCGGGCTCGTTGACATCCTTTTCGGTGTTGCCATGTGGGCGGCACTCATGGTGTACCCCGCTATGGGTGAGCAGGCGAAGGCAGCGGGCGACAGTTCCCTTATGTACACCATACTGTGTGTTATATCCGTGGGATTCGGCCTTACGGTCTTTATGATGAATTTCTACATCTACCCCATGATAATATCCACAGACCTCAGTATGAAGAATGTCCTGAAGAATTCCTTTTACCTTGTGGCGCTCGAGCTTAAAACGAACATAATTACGCTGGTGCTGATAATGCTCATCATCGCGGTTACGCTGATAATCGTGTTCCTGTCGAACATTCTGGCGTTTCTGATCGTTCCGCTGATACTCGTGGCGTTCATAGGCTTCCTTGTGATGTTCAACTGCTACCCGATAATCCAGAAATATGTCATCGCGCCCTACTACAAGGAGCGCGGCGAGGATAATCCCGAATATGACTATCTCAAGCCTCTTGATCCCGATGATGCGGTATTTATCGACAAGGGCGGCGAGGAAGCACCCGTGAAGATCAAGAAGAAAAAGGGAACAAAGGTTATAAAGTGATCCTATGAATAAACAAATCGGAGATATTATTTTTGATCTTGACGGTACCTTGTGGGACAGCTCTGAGAATGTTGCCGCTTCATGGACACAGACCGTCCGCGCTGCGCATAATCCGCTGCTGCGGGATTTCTCGCTTACAAAGGATGATCTGCGCCTTGTGATGGGACTCACCATGGATGAGATCGCAGGCAGGCTTTTTCCTGATCTTTCCGTTGGTATGCGCACTGAGCTGCTTGATCGCTGCACACAGGAGGAAAATAATTTCCTTGCTGCAAACGGCGGTGTGCTCTACGATAATGAGGCACAGGTGCTGTGGGAGCTCAGCCGTTCACACAGGCTCTTCATCGTGAGCAACTGCCAGAACGGTTATATAGAGTCCTTCTTTGAATCCACAGGCTTTGAGCGCTATTTCACCGATTACCTCTGCTGGGGCGATACGGGAAAGCAGAAATCCTTTACCATAAGAAAGCTCATCGAGAAGAATAATTGTTTTCGTGCGGTATATGTGGGCGATACACGGGGGGATTATCTTTCCGCTGTGACAGCTCATGTTCCGTTTGTTTATGCATCCTACGGGTTTGGTACGCTTATGCCCGCAGATGAGCCGCTTGCGGTCATTGATACTCTTGAAGGGCTTCTTAACATTTAGCCGGGGGTGAGGCGATGCCTCGCAAGGATAAATTCAATTACTATCTTGATATTGCAGAAACGGTACTCGAGCAGGGCACCTGCATCAGGCGCAAGTTCGGTGCAGTTATCGTAAAGAATGATGAGATAATCTCCACGGGATATGTGGGCGCACCGAGAGGGCGGGCAAACTGCTCCGACCTCGGTTACTGCACGCGGCAGCGGTTGGGCATCCCGAAGGGGCAGCGATACGAGCTGTGCAGGAGCGTACATGCCGAGGCGAATGCCATAATTTCGGCATCGAGAAACGAGATGATCGGTGCGGATATATACCTTGCCTGTCATGATGCAGTGACAGACACGCTCTACGGTGATGTGGAGCCGTGCCTTATGTGCAAGCGTCTTATCATCAATGCAGGCATTGCGCGGGTGATCATACGCAGAACTGCGCAGGAATATGATATCATCGACACCTCACGGTGGATCGAAAATGACGATCTTGAAGCAACGGCCGGCTATTAACGGGCGGCTGCGGCGAAAGCAAGTCAGATCTTGTTTATACAAAAAACCGCCGGATGATCAGTTCATCCGGCGGTTATTCGTGTTTTTACTGGATCATTATGCTGTGATCAGATAATATCTCTGAGCTTGCTCTGCATCTCCTTGAGTGAAAGGCCCTCCTCCGACCTCAGTGAATAGGTAAAGCCGTTCTTTGTCCAGGTAGCGAGATGATAATTCCCGGGCTTGTAGCCCTTGAGCATTACGGTAGTGGAGCCGTACTTCCACTTGTAGGTGCGGTTGTAATCGGAATTATCGCCGCTGATGTCGTTAAAGCCCTTTGCCATACGGAAATACAGATTGTCGGAGCCTGTTTTGCTCTTGAACTGCATCTCGTAGATCATACCGATGATCCTGTACTTGCTGTACCTGTATCCGCTTATCTTCACATTGGGTGAGGTGAAGCCGAGACCTGCATCATATGCGGGATCATCGTTGAGCTTTCCCTGAATGAAGGTGATGGTGTTGCCTGTTGATGTAGGCTTTGTGCGCAGCTTGAAATTATAGCCCAGGAAGCTTATGTTATTGCCGTTATAGCAGTAGTAGCCCACGCTGGTATTGTAGAAGATACTGCCGAGGTAGTAATCATACCCTACATATGTGTCTGCATCATCATAGTAGTCATAGGTGTAGTAATAGGTGGTATAATCACTGTTGTCGAAATAATAATCATCGTAATCATAATAATCATAATAATTATAGTCGTAGTCGTAATAATCATTATAATAGCTGTCATAGCCGTATGAATTTATGAGCTCATCTGCTATGGCAAGACCTAAGATGAAGTCGTCGAGATCATCATCGTCGTCTATCCAGTTGCCGTATTCATCGTAGTATGCGCTGACATTTGCGGGAAGCAGTGCGCCGCATACTGATAATCCCATAAGTGCTGCCAATGCTGCAGCTGTTGCTTTCATTGATCTTTTCATATACTATCCTTTCCTTACTGTGATGCAGAATCGCTTTCAAGCTTCTGTATAAGTGCCTTTGCGTCGCTGCTCACCTTGAAATTCTTTCTCCTGATGGATGTAGGAAGAATGATTCCGCTTTCCAGGCCTTCATCCTTAACGGAATAGATACCCTCATGCGCTACCTCGAGCGTATCGCCGGGTTTGAATCCCAGCACAGATGTGTCGGTAAAGATCGTGAGGATAACAGCAGTTTCCTCAGTCATATCCGGAGCAGCGCAGACCAGTATATCATCGGAAATGTAAAGCACTACAAGATCGATCTTTCCGCTTTCCTGTGTAAGAGGAAGAGTGAAATCGAGGTCTTCGTCGATCAGGCGCAGCTCCTTGCCGTCGTCGCTGATCTCGGAAATAACTATACCCTCGCTGCCCAGATAATACTTTAGCTTACCGCCTACCTTGAGCCATCTGTTGAAGATGCACGCGCCCTCGCGGTAGTAGCTGCGCAGTTCGCCAAGCTTTATGCAGCCTGTGAAAGGCCCTCTGTCGGAACCGTCCTCATTCAGGATATGAATAAGGTAATTATCATCAATATTTATGCGATCAATTTTCATGGTTTCCGCAGAAGCAGATATTCCGGCTGCCGACAATGAGATCATCACAGCTGCAGCCGCAGCCAACGCCCTTAATGATTTCTTCATACTGTACCTCCGTCAATTTGTATTGGATTTCATAATCCTTGTATTACATTATACTATACGGAGTGTTACCGGAGTGTTACAGTATGTGATAATAATGAGTTAGGCTGGTGAAATATAGATGAAAATTTTAAATTTATACATAAATCAATCGCATAAACAGCCTGTTCAATGGGTTTGACGCTAAAATCATTAGTCGCATCGGATAGAATAAAATTGGCTATTTTGTTAAAAAATTCCATTATATTAACATATGGGAGATAAGAATATGTGTCTCCAACACCTTTAATGAATGGCGTTGGAGACACACTGAAAGCTTTATTAACTCAAGTGTTTTACGCAACAGCATCAATACGCAGTAAATTTCACCGTTTGCAGGATCAAATCGATCTCATCGGAATATTTGTCAAAAAGCTCCCTGTCCTCTAATCTTATCACGCAGCCGTTGTATTCGTCATTTAATGCAATGAAGCTCCATGCACTGTCGCCATTGTAATATCCCTGTGTTGCGGGACAGCCGCGGAGATCGATCTGCTTACATTCAAGATCAGTTCC